>NZ_JADEXD010000026.1 GCF_015207285.1 Tychonema sp. LEGE 07203
CCCAGTTACAGAACTGATCCCACAGGTTGGCGCTTTCGCGCTGCTGTAAGGTGGCTGTCATGTATTTATGATTGCGTTATTTGGTTTTCAATGTTCGTGACGGCTTTGTGTTCCGCCATGTAAATAACATAAACCTTTTATTTCAGTTTGTAAAGGGTTTTTAACTACAGTTTTTCTTATAAATGGTATAGGTATAAATTATCAATCACCAAAAACCTTATCTGTAAAGGGTTTAAAAAGCAGAGCGGGGGATTTTTGGGCGATCGCACGAAAAAAATAATGTTCATAATCTAGCTGGCAAGGAGATTCGGGACACTCGTCAGTGTTAAGATAGATGAAGTATTGCGATCGCCAACCGCAAAACTCGCACTTACATATATATGTTGTCGATCGAGTTCGATCGATCAAAGTCCCAAGCAATGTCCCGCACCGTCACCTACAGCCCAGCTTATACTCTGGTTCCCACCTACGAGTGTTTCAACCGCTGCACCTATTGCAATTTTCGGACTCAGCCGCTGCAAAGTCCTTGGCTGACACTCCCAGAAGCCGAAACACAGCTCAAATTGCTGCTTCCTCAAGGTGTAATTGAAATTCTGATCCTCAGTGGCGAGGTACACCCCCAGAGTCAGCGGCGAAAAGCTTGGTTTCAGCGGATTTACGATTTGTGCGAACTAGCACTTACTCTCGGATTTTTGCCGCATACTAATGTCGGGCCGCTCAGCTTTGAGGAGATGGCACTGTTAAAACAGGTGAATGTGTCGATGGGGCTGATGCTGGAACAGTTGTCCCCGGATTTGTTACAAACGGTTCACCGACAGGCACCGAGTAAACTGCCGGCGCTGCGGCTGCAACAGCTAGAATTGGCTGGGGAATTAAAGATTCCGTTTACAACAGGTTTGCTGTTGGGAATCGGGGAAAGCGAGGCTGATTGGATTGAGACATTAGAGGCGATCGCCCGCATCCATTCCTGCTACAATCACATTCAAGAAGTTATCCTCCAGCCTCACAGTCCGGGAAACAAGCAAAGTTGGGACGGTGAAGTTTTTGATGCTACAAAAATGCCGCAAGTAATTGCGATCGCCCGCAGCATTTTACCATCTGAAATCAGGCTGCAAATCCCGCCGAATTTAGTTGCACAGCCGGACACATTACTTGCTTGTTTAGAAGCAGGTGCGAGAGATTTAGGAGGAATTGGGCCATTGGATGAAGTTAATCCCGATTATCCTCACCTGCAACATCAAACTTTAACCAAAATTTTAGCTGCAGCGGGATGGCAGCTCGTGCAGCGTTTGCCTGTTTATCCTCAGTACGATAATTGGCTGCCGCAGACATTGCAAACTGCTGTTAAAAAATGGAGAGTTAGTCATTAGTCATTAGTCAGCAGTCATTAGTCATTAGTCAGTAGTCAGTAGTCAGTAGTCAGTAGTCATTAGTCATTAGTCATTAGTCATTATACCAAATCCGGGTTGGGGTTCCCTTTTATGAATTCGTCGGCGCAGGCCGACATCGTTTGTGTAGACGCGGTTTCAACCGCCGAATCATCTTTTAAATCAAAGAACCGCCACCGTCAATCCACACTTCAGTACCCGTGATAAAGCTGGATGTACCGGAGACTAAAAATAAAACTAATTGGGCAATTTCTTCGCTAGAACCAGCGGTATTATCAGTCAAAGGAATCATATCTTGAAGGCTATCGCGGTCAACTGGAATGCGATCGAGATGTCGCTTAGTGGTACTTTCCTCGATCGCAGTCAGCACCCCGCCCGGACAGATAACATTGACTCGGATTTGGCAGGGCGCAAGTTCTAGCGCCAGCATTTTTGCAAAAGCTACTTGGGCCGCTTTGCTGCAAGCATAAGCTGTAGCCCCTACTTTCCTGAAACTTCTTGTGCCATTAATCGATGATGTAATGACAATCGAACCGCCTTGTTTTTTTAGATAAGGAACTGCATATTTTACAGTCAAAAATGTTCCTGTGAGGTTGGTGTTAATTGTCCGATCCCACTCATCAATTGCTATCTCTTCTACCGGCGACCAGATCCCGTTAATCCCTGCATTGGCGAACACAATATCAATTCTTTGATATTCGTTAACAATAGTTTGAAATGCCTGCTGCATTTGCTGACTGTCGCCCACATCTGCGGCAATTGCCAGCCCGCGCCCTCCTTCATCGATTAGTTTGCCGACTGTTTCTTGCGCCGTTTCTAAACTTAGATCGATAATAGCAACTTTTGCGCCTTCTTTGGCCATTAAAATTGCTGCTGCACGACCAATTCCCGACCCGCCGCCGGTAATAACGGCAACTTTTTCTGCAAGTTTCATTTTATTTTTATATAAATAACGTTTTAGACTGACCTAAAAATAAGACTGGAGATAGAAAAAACTAAAGTCCTCGCTACCAACAGGCTTTACTCATCCAAAATTGCCAAGTAAAAAATGGTTTAATGCACTGATTGTAGCGGTAAGGTGCGCGGAACGCACCCTACTTCAGGCAGAGAAGTCTGTCAATTTTAAGACAGTCCTTACGGCTGCGGAACCCAGACAGAAACTGAACCGGCGTTACACCGGAAATCTGCCCAACCATCGTCATTCGTTGCGATGGGTTCTTTGATATGTTCGGTGATGTCAATATAAGTTCGATTCGGATGCCCGACTTCCATAAACTTAGTGCCATCGCCTCCGTTACTGAGTACCACAGCCATGCCGCCCGGATGTTCTTCATCTCCGAGTCGCGTCCAGCCAATTGTGTTGGCGTGGTCGAAGTAATCGTACTGATTGCCGTAGGAATAGGTTTGGCGCGCCCACAAGAATTTATCGATAATAAATTGATGTTTGTCTAACCAAATCTCGTATTCGTTGCCATCATTTGCTGTATCCTTGTAGTTAGCGCCGTAATAATCCGGGTAAAAAATACAAGGATATCCTTCGCTACGCAACAGGATCAAAGCGTAGGCAAGAGGTTTAAACCAACCCTCGACAACTGATTCTAAGGATTGCAAAGGTTGGGAATCGTGGTTGTCAACCAAGGTAACGGCTAGAGTGGGTTGCTGTTGCACGAGGGTGCCGTCGAAAATTGTTCGCAAGTCGTAGCTGTTGCCGGCCTTGCTAGCAGCGTGGAAATTGTAGTGGAGGGGTGCGTCAAATAAGGAGACTTTACCATCTGTAGCTTGGATGAAGTAGTGCAAAGCTTCTACTTCGTAAGACCAATATTCGCCGACGGCAAATAGGTCGCGTTTGGCATAGTTGCGGACGTGTTCCAACCACTCTTGGAAAAATTCTGCTGCTACGTGTTTGGCCGCGTCAAAACGAAAGCCGTCAACGTTTGTTGTATCTACGTACCACTCACCCCAGTATTTTAATTCCCCGGTGACTTCTGGGTTGTCCATATCTAAATCGCAACCCATCAGATAGTCAAAGTTGCCTTTTTCTAAGTCTACTCCCCAATCAAATTGTTTACCTTTTAGCAAGTAAACTGCTTTTTCTTCTGTGTTGTAAACGTTGTAATCAATCGCGTCAAAATGCCACCAATGCCACTCCATGCTGGAATATTTTTTGTCGCGCCCTGGGAAAGTAAAATGAGTCCAAGCTTTGATTGTTTGATATTCGCCTACGGTGTCATTTCGGTTGTCGGGATGGAAGGGCGTGGCTTCGGCTTCTTCTTCTGCATCTGCACCTAATTTGTGGTTGAATACAACATCGGCATAAATCCGAATTCCAGCTTCTTGGGCAGCTTTGATGGCGCGCAAATACTCATCTTTTGTGCCGTATTTAGTGCGTACTGACCCTTTTTGGTCGAATTCGCCTAAATCGAACAAGTCGTAGACGCCATAGCCTACATCCATACCGCCGGCCGTTCCTTTATAGGCGGGTGGCAACCACAGGGATGTAACGCCGATTTTGGCTAAATCTTTTGCAGATTCTGCTAGCTGGTTCCACAGGCTGCCGTCGTCGGGATTGTACCAGTGGAAATACTGCATCATGACGCCATTGACTTCAGACATATTAAGTTTTCCCTGTTTTGTAAAGTTGCCAGATATATGTTTGTTAGTTGCCGATCGCTCTGGCTGTGTCTGCAATCTTAAAGTCAATATGTATCATAAAATATATAAATTAATAATAAAAAATATCTTTTGATAGATTGACAATTTAGTTGTTTTTTGCTAAAATGCTCGTAGCATATGTAGCCGAGCAAAAAATATTCTAAGAATTGTAATTTTTTTCTCGGAAACCTGCTGGATATTATGTAAGCTTGAACGAAGATAATTAAATTGGTTCGATCGTTTGGACTGAAGCGATCGCACTCGAAGCTGGTAACGGTTGTTTAGGGGAAATAAGAGGATTGTTAGATTGGCCGATCGCACAACCACCTCTTAACTGTAAAATATCAAGATGTTGCAGGTTCTTCGACTACTCGCTCAATCTTAGTATCCCAAGTACCGTCGATCGCCAATTCGAGCAATCTAAATCCGGGGCCAACTGTGTCGAGAACTATGGGAGAGGTTTTGGGTAAGAGTTGGATGCAGGTACTCGGTGTTCCCAAATAAGCAACTAAACCTCGCTGTTGTTGAAATTCTTGGTGAATGTGGCCGCAAAGGACGATTTTTATGTGAGGGTATCGATCGACAATTGCCAAAAATTCATCGGCATTGTGCAGCATCATGCTGTCCATTATTTCACAGTCGATCGCCAATGGATGATGGTGCAAAGCAATGATAACAGGTCGCTCGCCCGTTTGTTGCAGTTGAGAATCCAGCCAATCCAAACTCTCTGGGGAAAGCCGCCCGCCGTCGCATCCGGCTTCCACACTTGAAAGCAATAAAAATTGCCAGTTTCCTAGCTGAAAAGATTTTTCTGGGGAAAGAGGCGGCTTATCTAATATTTGCTGCATGACTGGGATGTTGTCGTGATTCCCAGGTATCCAGTAAGCGGGGATGTTGAGGGGGGAAATGAGGGAGGCGAGGAGCTCGTAGGATTCGGGTGTTTCGTCTTGGGATAAGTCGCCTGTGAGCAGGAGTAAGTCGGGCGGCGGCTGGATCTGTTGCAGGCGATCGAGAACTGAAGAGAGGCTGCGGGCGGTGGAGAGGCCTTTCCAGGTTCGATCGAACTCTGCAAACAAGTGAGTGTCGGTGATTTGGGCGGCGAATAGGCAAGAAGCGGTTGTCATGGCTGGTGTTGCGGGCGATCGATCTAGTTCTAGATTACCCTTTCGCAAGGCTTTTGGGGATATGCGAACAAAGGGCGAGAAAAATTTTTGACGAGTATGTTAAAACGATCGAGATTTGGTGTAATATCAAATAACGTCAAATTTCCGACGTAACGGCGGCATAGCCAAGTGGTAAGGCAGAGGTCTGCAAAACCTCCACCCCCAGTTCAAATCTGGGTGCCGCCTTTTTTATTTCTACAGTAACAATTTGTTTGTCACCGATGACAGAGTTTTGTCCATTTAGGCGATCGCTCTATCTGGTAGAGTTTGATATGGCAAGGGCGATCGTATCCTTAAAATCTGGCGATCCTGTGATTCCGGTTTGGTCTCACCCCTCCCTCCTCTTCCTTGGAAGACGAAACTGAAATGGATTTAGAAACATTACTCGATCGCATAAACCTTGGAGAAGACCAAGACATTGAATTTAAGTCTGCTGACGGTGGTTTCCCCAATGAAGTTTGGAAAACTGTATCAGCATTTGCCAATACAGATGGCGGCTATATTGTTCTTGGGGTTAAAGAAACTCGCACAGGGTTTGAGATTTCTGGTGTCCGCAATCCTCATGTTTTAATTAAAGAGTTTTGGAATAATCATAATAATCCGCAAAAACTGAGCTTCTCAATTTGTGGCAATTCTGACCTACAAACTTTGAAGATAGAAGATCGTAATTTAGTTGTTATTAAAATTCCCAGGGCAACCAGAACTCAGCGCCCAGTTTATATTAACAATAATCCCATGATTGGGACATATAAGCGCAACCACGAGGGGGATTACCGTTGCACTGATGCTGAAGTTCGCCAAATGTTGCGCGATGCCAGCAACGATCCTCAAGATATCAAAATTTTAGAAGGTTTCGACCTTAGCGATATCGATGCAGAAACATTAAAATCCTTTCGTCAACGGTTTAGCTCTAGAGAACCGGATCATCCTTGGCTGGCATTAGACGATTCGGACTTGTTGCGTCAGTTAGGAGGATGGAGTCGCGATCGCAGCACAGGTAAAGAAGGGTTGACTATTGCTGGTTTGTTGATGTTTGGTCGGGAACGAAGCATTTTAGATGCACTGCCTCACTACCAACTTGATTATCAGGAGCAACTTTCTGGCGATCCAGAAACACGGTGGACTTACAGACTAACACTTGATGGCAAGTGGGAACCTAACCTGTTCAACTTCTACTAAGCTGTTATACATTTAAATTGTGCATCAAAAATCAATACAAATATTGTGGAATGGGCTTCTAGCCCGTTCCGAATATCCAGTTTAAATGCGCCACAGCTTATCGCGTTTATACTCGTTTAGTTAATGATTTAGATGTTCCTTTTCAACTAGACAAAGATGCCGTGCGTCGAGGCGAGACTCACGTGCACGAAGCATTGCGAGAGGCTTTAGTCAACACTCTTATTCATGCCGATCATCAATCAACTCGCCCTTTAATAATTACTAAGTACAAAAATGGTTTTTCGTTTTCTAATCCGGGTCGTCTGAGAATTTCTCTTCAGCAGCTTTACGAAGGTGGCGTTAGCGATCCTCGCAATCCTAATTTGCAAAAAATGTTTCAAATGCTAGGCTTAGGAGAAAAAGCAGGATCTGGCTTTGGAAAGATGATCCGCGCTTGGATAGAACAGCAGTGGTTTCCTTTGGTATCAGAAAAATTAGAGTTAGAGATGACTTTGGTTGGTTTACCAATGGTGAGCATGATTCCCGAAAATGTCGAACAAGAGTTAAGGGAAATTGTGGGAGATGACTATTGCGAACTGACAGAATTAGAGCGCATTATTTTGATATTGGCGCATCAATCAGGAGCAATTAGCAATGCTGACATTCAGTGTTACAGCCGAGAACACCCTAGAGATATAGGGGAATGTCTCAAGCGATTCGTCAATAATGGTTGGTTAGAACGCTCTGGTCGCGGGCGTGGAACTCAGTATGCTCTACCACATAAAGGTGAATCGGATTTGCTTTCACTGCTTCCTAGCTCCGAACATTACGAACCTAGCTCCGAACATTACGAACCTAGCTCCGAACATTACGAACCTAGCTCCGAACATTACGAGCATCTGCGAAAAATTGCTGCACCGATTCGCGACAAAGGTCGCACCAGCAAAGAGCTTGTCGAGCGGGTTATTGTAGAACTTTGCTCCGAACATTACTTACAACTCCGAACATTAGCTGACTTATTGGGTCGTGCGCCAAACAGTGTCAGGAACCACTATGTAAATCCGATGTTAAAACAAGGCTTGTTAGAGGCACGATATCCTGACGAACCAACTCATCCCCAGCAAGCATACAGAACCTTGTTGTCTCAAAGAATCAGCAAAATTTCTGATACTCCGCCATCTCCCCAAACCTCATAAAACATCGTTGACACCAGCTATCTGCCCACCACGACGGAACCTTAAACTTTGCGCCACTCGATTGCTAATCACCAATTGCCCCAAAGCAATTAGCAATTAGCAATTTTACCCTAATCATCACATATTACTGATGATTCTCTGCACGATTTCCACGCCTGTTACTGCTTGCCAGCCAAACAGCCCCAATAGCGCCACATTGAGAACGATGTGAGTGTATCTGGCAAAATCGTTGCCTCTTTGCATCAAAGGAGTTAGCGAGGCGGAAATCGCAATTATTGCGGTCATTCCCAACCCTGCCAGCAAGTGGGCTCCCACAAATAGTTTGCCGTTGTTGATGTAGGTGACGGCCATTCCGCCGATCGCCCCCGTTACCATCAAGGCTAGCAGCAAAGAGCCCATCTGGTGGTGTTTAATGTTGAATTTGCCCTTAATTAACTCTTTTTTGACTTCGCCTTCGGCACTTCTGAGCCGGCGGATTTGCAGGCCGAGATACAAAGCATAAAAGGAGATTGCTAGCAATACCCACATTAAAACTGGGTGGAAGAATTGGCTCCAAACTTTCACTGACTCCGGAATTTCGAGGTTCATGGTGTTCTCAGGATTAGCAAAAAAACTTCATAAAAATTAGTATACAAGTAACTGCCTCTCATGTGGTAAAAATATACAAAACGAGACACTATTATGGCTGCCATTAAACAAGACGCTGTATTGATTCAAGCCGCCAAGACTGGCAATATTATTCACGTCCAAGCTTTACTCGCTAAAGGCGTTGACGCTAATGCCAAAGACTCTGAGGGGACAACGGCTTTGATGTTTGCCGCCCAAAAGGGCTATACGGAAATCGTGCGTATTTTACTAAACAATGACGCTAACGTCAACCTCGCGAGCAGGCGTTTTGGGCTGACGGCTTTGATGCTGGCCGCCGCTCACAAACAGGCTGATGTTATGCGGCTGTTGTTGGCTGCGGGGGCTGATGTTGATGCAAAAAATGATGATGGAAGTACGGCTTTGATGGCGGCTTCTCTCAAAGGCGATATTGATGTTGTCCGGCTTTTACTGAATGCTAAAGCTGATGTGAATGTCCGAGATAAAGATGGAGATTTTGCTCTAAAAACAGCGGTTTTATCGGGTTGCGAAACTGTTGTGAAAGCTTTGGCTGGTGCGGGTGCTGTTGCTGACAATTCTCTGCTATTTTTAGCTGTCAGTCAAGGTAGCGCTGAAATTGTCCGAATTTTGCTCGATCGCGGTGCGGATGTTAATGTTAAAAATATTGAGAGCAAAACTGCTTTGATGCAGGCTGCAACGGCGGGAAATTTAGCGGTTGTCGAGGTGCTGTTGGCGGATGGTGCTAATGTGGAAATTCGCGACAAAGATGGCGAAACTGCTTTAACTTTGGCTGCTGATTTCGGCAATATTGATGCGGTGCGAGCTTTGCTGGGTGCGGGCGCTGATGCGAATGTGAAAAATGGAGATGGGGGCACGGCTTTGATGGCGGCGGCTGCTGGGGGAAATTTGCCGATCGCACGTATATTACTTGATGCTGGCGCGGATATCAACGCTAAGGACAGAGATGATGAAACTGCGTTGAATTTTGCGGTGGTTGAAGGCTGCGAAGATGTGGTGGAATTGCTCTTAAACCGAGGTGCTACTGTCGGAGCCAGAAATCGGTTGGGCGATACGCCTTTGATGGTGGCGGCTGTTCACGGTCACAGCAATATCCTATCGGCTTTGCTGCAAAAAGTCAACACAAATCAGGCTGATTTTCTGAATGCTAAAAACTTTGGGGAAACGGCTTTGACGCTGGCTGCAGTTCACGGACATACTGAGGCTGTGAAGGTTTTGCTCGACGGCGGTGCTGATGCAAATGTCCCGGCAGATTTGGGGAAGACGGCTTTAATGAAGGCGTGCGATCGCGGTTATTTGGCGATCGTCCAATTATTAGTCGAAAAAGGCGCAGATGTCAACTTGCTGGATGAATCCGGCGCAAGTGCTTTAATGTGGGCCGCCCATCGGGGTTATGCTGATGCAGTCAAGATTTTAATCGCCGCCGGTGCAGAATTAAATCACAAGAATCCCGGCAATTATACAGCTTTAATGCTGGCTGAGTTTAAAGGTTATTCGACTGTTGTGAAATTGCTCAAAAATGCCGGAGCACAGGAATAAATATCGCATCACGGGAGATGCAGATGCAGGCGGCGGTTGAAACCAGGTTTACAAAAACTTTCGTCCGCCTCCGCAAATTGAAGAAAATGCAGTCTCAAGAAAAAAACGTAATGTTAACCATCCATTCTTCAACCCCTCTCAGATCGGGTTTTGTTTGTGCAAACCTGGTTTTAGATCGAATCCTCTCTTCATCGGAATAGTAATATCGTTGACCGTTGCATCGGAATGATTTAACCTTACTAGAACACAGAGAACACAGAGAGATTAGAGAGAAATTAATAATTCTGATGCTAACAGAATTGATATAAATTAACTGTTAACAGTTAACAGTTAACATCACCAGAAGTGCAACCGGAATTGATATTAACCGCCGTTTTATCTTTACTTTACGCACCCAGATTAACCCGCAAATCTTGTCTCAATCCGCTTTCCGCACCCAGCCGTTAATAGTAAAGCGACTGTCAGCAAAAGCTTTCGAGGGACAGCTAACTGTCAAAACTTCGTGCATATAGCGGCTGAGAAAAAATACGATGCTGTTATTCCGAGGTTCGACAGTTCTGAAAGTGTCGGCCGCCACATAAAAATTGTTCTCGACTTTGCTATCGTAAATCAGCAATTCGCCACCGGAAAAAGCCTTGGGTTCTCGATAGAAATAGTAAACGTAAGTAAAAAATCTGCTGGCGGTATCGGGTGAGCCGCTGTCGTTGTGCAGTTTATAAAAGTTGTTGTCATTGTGCATGGTTAGCTGAGCTTCTATATCACCAAGCGGAAATGACGGGATATTTAATTTTCGCAGCACGTCGGGGAGAATTCCTTTAATGCGATTCACGATCAGTGTTGAAAATTCGGGAAATGAGTGGAGTACCATCGAACGGCGGTAATCTTCGGCATTTGTTGAGGTGCTGGTAGTCACAAATTCTGATTCTTTTGCTAACACATATTTGATTAGTTTGTTCTTTTCGGCTGGTGTCAAAAAGTTGTCTATTTGGGCGTAGCGAGATATTAAGTCGTCATTTACAGGCGCGGGTGCGGGGATTTCTGCGGGAATTTCTGCGGGAATTTCTGCGGGAGTTGCTGGCTGCTGCGGTTGCAGTTGCTGCAAGTAAATTGGGGGTTCAGTGACTAATCCGACTAGGTGTTCGCTGGGGAAAGAAAGGGCGGATCGCCCGTCGTCTATGGGGATTTGAAATAAGGTGGAAAAACCTACTGTGGGTTGGGTGCGATCGACTAATGTTTTGACAAGGTTGTGCAATAATGGTGTATCGGATTTGAGAATGACTGTACACTGATGTCCGCCGGCGAGCAGAATTTTAACTTTTACGTTTTGGGGTTGAATTTGCTGTTGAGTGTAAGTCATAATTTTTTAAGGACGCAACTGGGAAGTCGTTAGGATATAACAGTTTTGATTGGTGTCACAGTCTTTTTGATCCCCCCTAACCCCCCTTAACAAGGGGGGGACAAGAGTGTCATAATCTCCCGTCTTAGTAGGGGATAAGAGTGTCACAGTCTCCCCTCTTAAGACGGGATAAGAGTATTCTCAAAGTCCCCCTTCTTAAGGGGGATTTAGGGGGATCGAGACTCTGCTATCAACGAGAGATACAAAGAATTTTAGACTTAAGTTAAGACCCCCGAACACTATTGTATCCCTACCCTATGATACACAATTGAAAATTGCTAGGTATGTTTCCTAATGCAAAAAGTGGCGGATATCGGTGAACATCATTGTAATTCCGAGTTGGTTGGCTGCTTCGATCGAATCTTTATCGCGCATACTACCTCCCGGTTGGACGATCGCAATTATCCCCGCGCCCGCCGCCGTTTTTACGGAATCGTCGAAGGGGAAGAAGCCGTCGCTAGCCAAAATCGCTCCTTGACTCTTTTCTCCTGCTTGTTCCAATGCTAGTTTAACCGATCCGACGCGGTTCATTTGTCCCGCACCGACACCGATTGTAGTGCGATCGCGCGTCACAACGATCGCATTAGATTTAACGTGTTTCGCTACCTTCCAAGCAAACAGCAATTCTTCCAACTCTTCAGCAGTCGGCTGTTTCTCAGTAACTGCGCGCCAATTGCTAGTTTCTTCTACTGCATTGTCTGACTCTTGAACCAGCAAACCACCTGCAATAATTTTAACAGTTTGCGGCGGCCCTTGAGTCAAATCCGGCAAAATCAAGACTCGAACTTTCGCCTTTTTCTTGATAATTTCTTCCGCTTCCGGTTCGCACCCCGGCGCGACAATACATTCTAAAAATGTTTTGGTTAACGCCGTTGCGGTAGCAGCATCAATCGGGCGGTTGAGGGCGACAATGCCACCGAAAGCTGAGACTGAATCGGTGTCGAAAGCTTTTTGATACGCTTCGGAAATAGTTGTTCCCAAGGCTGTACCGCAAGGATTTGTATGCTTGAGAATAGCGGCGGCGGGAGTCTCTGGAAATTCTACAATCAGCCGCCTTGCTGCTTCTAAATCTACTAAATTATTGTAGCTTAATTCTTTGCCTTGCAGGATGGTGCTAGTCGTCCAGCCTGTGGGCGCACTTCCGCTTTGATACCAGGCGGCTGCTTGGTGGGGATTTTCGCCGTAGCGGAGTGTTTGCAGCTCTGTTCCCGACACGTTAAAATCTTGTGGTAGCTTCGATTCTGGCTCGGATTGGCTGCTGAGATAATTTGCGATCGCGCGATCGTAGTTTGCTGTATGTTTGAAGGTTTCCAGCGCGCACTTTTCCCGGAATTTTAAAGAAGCTTCCCCGCCGTTTTCCCGCAGTTCTGCTAAATAAGTATTGTACTGGTCGGGATTGCACAAAACTGTCAAATGAGCGTGGTTTTTAGCTGAAGCTCTCAGCATCGCGGGCCCGCCGATATCTATCTGCTCGATCGCCTCTGCTAGAGTTACTCCCGGTTTAGCAATTGTCTGTTCAAACGGATACAAATTTACTGCAACTAAATCGATCGCCCGAATTTGATTTTCGCTTAAATCTGCGATGTCTTGCGCTACATCGCGGCGCGCTAAAATACCTCCGTGGATTCGCGGGTGAAGTGTTTTGACTCGCCCTCCCAAAATTTCGGGGGAACCAGTATATTCTGCAACTTTTGTGACGGGGATTCCGGCTTCTTTCAGGGCGCTTGCTGTCCCGCCGCTGCTAATTATGTCAAATTCAAATTCTTCTACTAAAGTCCGCGCTAAGTCGATTAGCCCGGTTTTGTTGGATACGCTCAGAAGTGCTAGACGTGCCATTGGTTTGAAATTGCGATCGCAAAAATAGACAGGTTATATTCTATATCAAATCTGTCGGCAGGGACATCATATTAAATCCGGCAGCATCGCAATTGTAAAATCGAGTCAGATCGAATCCGCGCTTCATCGTCCTGTATTCATCTCTTTCTTGTCTTCCTCTGTATTCTGCCCTAGAAAAGTTAAATCATTCTGATGCAACCAGAAACGGCATGATTTGATAATCGGTAACTATGACTATTCTCGTTAAGGATGAGCTTGCTTCTGGCAGCGTATTTTTAAAAGTATGTAATATTTTATACTTGACAATTATTTGTAAATATTTATGGTTGGCGCGTCGCTCGCGTTATTTTGTCCTCTGCAAGCGGGGATTACAAGATTTTTTTCGCCTTCACAGTCCGTCTCCCCGCACAACTTCCCGTGCTGTTGAAATTACTTAGTTAAGTGTAACTGAGATGTTGCACCATTCTCAATTACTTGTTTAGGAACAGGCCGGAGAGCCCGTTCTTCACAATGGTCCAAGATGTCAAGTGTAATAGATAATTCGAGGGCGATCGCTCTAGAATCTTAAGGATATTTTAGGATAAATTATAAAAGTAATGTGCTAGCATGGGTTGTAAATTGTTCGAGTTCTAAACAGAAAAAAAAATAAAACGATATCAACACTTTAATAAAAAAAATAATTGGATAGGGTTAAAATATGTTTTTTAAACAAGCAGATTCAGAAAATAAGCTCAGTAATATTAGCAGTTTCCAGCAAAAAACTGTTAACAACACGATCGATCGAACAAACTGTCAAAATATGCCCGACAAATCAACAGACAAATCGACACAGGCCAACATTGCAGAAGCTTACAGTCTTAGTTTGTGCGAAATGCAGCAGATGCAACAAGCAATGGAACAGCTAAAGCAGGATTTGAAAGCTAGCGAATCTCGGTTTCGGAATGCGATCGAAAAAAATGCAGACGGCATCGCAATCGTCAACAAACAAGGACTTGTCTGTTTTGCCAACCCGTCAGCAGAAGCGCTGTTTAACTGCAAAGCAGAGGAACTTTTAGGCAAAGAATTTTTTGGCACTTTGGTAGTAGAAGCTTCAGCTTGCGACATTGATATGGACGCGGATATTATTCCCCAAGCTGGAGAAACAGATGTAGCAGGAATTCGCGTCGTGCAAACAGAAGTTGAAGTTATTCGCCAGCCGCAAGCAAATGCTGTAGTAGAAGTGCAGGTGGTGGAAACGGAATGGGAAGGAGAAATGGCTTATTTAGCGACGCTGCGGGACATTACCGATCGCAAGCGCGCCGAAGAAATGCTTTGGTTGTACGATCGGGCTATGGCAGCTACCAGCACCGGAATTGTCATCTCTGACGCAACTAACCCAGAACATCCAATTATTTATTGCAATCCAGCATTTGAAAGCATGACAGGTTATCGGCGACAGGAAATTATCGGGAAAAATTGCCGATTTTTGCAAGGAAACGATACAGACTCCGATGCGCTAAAAACCATCCACCAAGCATTGAAAACAGAGAGCGAATGTCAGGTAAGATTAAAAAATTACCGCCAAGACGGAACCGCTTTTTGGAATGCTTTGTCAATATCTCCAGTGCGCGATAGAACGGGAAACTTAACTCATTTTATCGGCGTACAGAGAGACATCACCGATCGCAAACAAGCCGAAGAAGCATTGCATAATTCCGAAGCACAAAGCAGAGAACAAGCAGCTCAACTAGCAGCAGCACTAGAAGAACTAAAATCCACTCATTCCCAATTAGTGCAGAGTGAAAAAATGTCTAGTTTAGGATTGCTAATTGCCGGAGTCGCTCACGAAATCAACAACCCCGTCAGCTTCATTTACGGCAATCTCGCTCATCTCAAAAATTATACTCAAGACTTGTTTCACCACCTCGAACTTTACCAACAGCACTATCCCAATCCAGTCGCGGAGATTCAACAGGAAAGAGAAGATAACGAACTCGATTTTTTAGCTGAAGATTTACCCAGAATCCTGTCTTCAATGAATGTTGGCGTCGAGCGGATTTGCCAGATTGTGCAGTCGCTGCGGAACTTTTCGCGGCACGACGATTCACAGATGAAACCCGTTAACCTCCACGAAGGTATTGACAGCACGCTGTTAATACTAAATCACCGCTTGAAAGGAAACGGCGAAATACCGTCAATTGCAATTGTCAAAGAATACGGAAACTTACCACCTGTGGAGTGTTTTGGTGGGCCGATAAATCAAGTTTTCATGAATATTCTCAGCAATGCAATTGATGCTTTAGGTGATGGGAATAGTAAGCAAAGTTTTCAACAAATGCGAGACAATCCCAGCCTAATTAGAATTGGCACAGAAGTTGTCGGCAGTTTTGTAGAAATCAAAATTTCCGACAACGGCCCGGGAATCAGTGAGGAAGTCAAGCAGCGCATATTCGATACATTTTTTACTACCAAACCCGTTGGTAAAGGCACGGGAATGGGTTTGTCAATTAGCTATCAAATTATTGTAGAAAAACACCAAGGCGAATTATATTGCACTTCGGAATTGGGCAAAGGCACGGAATTTACTATCAAAATGCCGATCGCACATTAGTGTCGGATGCAGCAAGCACCTTACTGTTAAGATAAAACACATTAATAGATATCACTTATAGTCCAGTCTCGATCCCCCTAAATCCCCCTTAAAAAGGGGGACTTTGACTGCTCTTGTCCCCCCCTTGTTAAGGGGGGCTAGGGGGGATCTCCGGGTGTAAAAACACGCCCTCAACTCTCATACACAAAGCCTTAAAAAACCTCCGCACCCTCCAAATTCTTCATAGTTTCAACCTTAGCCCTCGCCGCTTCCCCGCAAGTCTTCGGAGTCGGAAACATCTTCCCAGGATTCGCCAAACCTTTCGGATTAAACACCTGACGCACCCACTGCATCGTCTCTAAATCTACCTCCGAAAACATATCCGGCATAAAACACTTCTTATCCGCACCGATGCCGTGTTCCCCCGAAAGACTGCCGCCGACTTTCACGCACAGCCTGAGAATTTCCCCGCCCAATTCTTCCACCTTTTCCAACGCACCTTTTACCGAGTTATCGTACAGAATCAGCGGGTGCAAATTCCCATCTCCCGCGTGAAATACATTCGCAATCCGATAACCGTATTTCTCGCTCAAACCCTCAATTTCCTTCAAAACATAAGCCATTTGCGTGCGCGGAATTACGCCGTCTTGCACGTAATAATCCGGGCTGAGATGACCCGCCGCCGCAAAAGCAGCTTTCCGCCCTTTCCAAATTTTCATCCGCGTTTCCGGGTCATGGGCAGTAGTGATATTTCGCGCTCCATTCTGCTTGCAAATATCGGCGATTCGCTGTTTGTTTGTGGCAACTTCCACTTCTAAACCGTCGATTTCTACGAGCAGAATTGCCGCCGCATCGCGGGGATAACAACCAGTTGCCACCACATCTTCTACAGCATTGATGCTGATATTGTCCATGATTTCCATGCCGCCGGGAATAATGCCAGCGCTGATAATATCGGACACCGATTCGCCCGCTGCTTCGATACTGGCAAAATCCGCCAACAAAACGCAAATCGATTCCGGCGCTTTCAGGATTCGCAAAGTAACTTCCGTGGCGATGCCTAAAGTGCCTTCGGAACCGACAAATACACCTGTTAAATCGTAACCGGGCATTTCGGGAATTTCGCCGCCGACATCGACAATGGAACCGTCGGGAAGTACCAATTTCAATCCTAAAACGTGATTGGTTGTAACTCCGTATTTGAGACAGTGAACGCCGCCAGAATTTTCGGCAACGTTGCCGCCAATCGAACAAATAATTTGACTGGAAGGATCGGGTGCGTAGTAGAAACCTGCGCCGCTAACTGCTTGCGTTACCCAGTTATTAATTACTCCCGGTTGTACGACTACTTGCTGATTTTCTAAGTCTACTTTCAGGATTTTTCGCATCAGGGCTGTGACAATCAGCACGCAGTTTTCGACTGGTAAAGCGCCGCCGGAAAGCCCGGTGCCCGCGCCTCTAGCTACCCAGGGAATGGAATTGCGATCGCATATTTTGACCAAATCCGCCACTTCCTCGGTAGTTCGCGGCAACACCACCACAGCGGGGCGCTGGCGGTAGCTGGCGAGCCCGTCGCACTCGTATACAATCAATTCTTCGCGGCGCTGCACTACCCCGTTTTTGCCGACTACGGTTTCAAATTCTTTAATAACGGGTTTCCAGTTGCGTTCGGTTGCTACGGCTATCATTAGTAACTTAATTTTAAGGGTTGCAATACTGACACTGAGCGGGATCGGCAGTCTCTCGATTGTCGGGAAATAGTTCTTCTTTAGTATAACTGCAGTTTTTGCATTTATAAATTGTCGATCGCACGAGCTGAGTCGGAAAATAGCAAAGTCCGCAGGGCAACCCTATTTTCCTTTCAGCAATCTCGAATCCCGGCCAACCGCACTCCGGGCACAATTGCTGGAATTTTTTAACTAAATCGATAGTTGCATTTTCGATGTTTTTCATCCGAGTGGGATTGTACATCGCCCGCATATCTGTTTCGAGGTGAACTCTGCCAGTTGAGGATTTTTTCAAGCCCGCTGATACAGCATCAAAAAGTTGTTTTTCTGTTACAATGCCCTTGACAATTTCACCATTGCCGAGTGCAGCATCGCCAACTACAACCACCATTCCGTGTGCGGGAAATCCAGCTTTTTTAGCAAAATCATCGGCTTCTTCTATAGTGGCAACTAACTGGTGACTGTAATTAGTTTCTACAGACAATGATTCGCCGATAATTTCAATATTGTTGGCTCGATCTAATAAAATTACGATTTCTCGATTAGCTGGCAGATACGGCATCATTGGGTGAGGGCCGAAAGTACCTTCGCTCGCAAAGGCAAGAGTTTCTCCCGCAATTTCTAGAGCTTTTTCTGCTTTCTGGCGGGCGGCTTCTATTTGAGTTCCCAAGCGTTTAACTTCTCTAGTAAATGTTCCGAAAGCGTCTGTATTAAGCTCTGGCGGCACTACAATTTTTACGCCTAATTCTCGTTCCAAAACAGGAGCCATCACCCGTTCTTTTTGGTGCATTGTAGCAAGAACGGCGGTGCGATCGATCGATAATTTATGGGCATTCATAGACTCAGCAAATATAGACACACAGCATCATTATATAAAAAATTAAACTCACCGTCTCAACTCACACAAATCCAGACAAATCCAGACTTAAATGCTGGATAAAAGTAAAATATTTACCTCAGTTAAAGCTCCCGGATTCATCTTTGAATTTCATCGAAAATTATTCAATTATTCAATTTTAAAACCTCAAATATCTAATTTCAAATCCTATTAGTTCCCTCCAGTAACTCCCCCAGCTTGACCCTTGAGTACAAAAATCACTCCCGTCATAATTAGCCCCACGCCTACCAACCGCAGCGGCGGCAAAGGCTCGTGAAATATAAGTTTGCCGCCTAAAACCGTAAACAGGTAACTAATTGACAGTAAAGGCGAGACTATGCTAATGTTGGCGCGAGACAAAACTACGATAAAGCCGATCGAAGAAACTGCATACAAACACAGACCTCCAACTATCAAAGGCTGAGTTGCCATTGCGAGCACTTTTTCCACTAAATTAGCAGCGCCAATGGGCCCTAAGATTTTTGCTCCTGCTTTCAGACTAAATTGACCCACCACACTGCACAAAATAGCAGCGAGCAAAACTAGAAAAACGCTTCTACTCATAAATTAACTAACCTAATATTACAAAAAAACGGCAGTTGGGAAAAAATTGAAAAACTTTAATTAAGTTTTGTTGATTTTTATTCACAACTAATAATTTAAGCAGAGATACTGGAAAAGTAAGTATTGTCGATCGCCAGCAACGCCTGGAATAAACCTATGGCCGAACAGACCAACACCAGCGGGGAATACACTCTCGAACTGTCGATACTCATGCCCTGTCTCAACGAAGCAGAAACCTTAGAAATCTGCATCGAGAAAGCCCAGAAGTCACTGCGCGAACTGGATATTGCCGGCGAGGTCATCATAGCAGACAACGGCAGCACTGACGGTTCCCAAGATATCGCCACCAAAATGGGGGCCCGAGTCGTGCCCGTAGCAGCCAAAGGCTACGGCAGCGCCCTGATGGGAGGCATCGTAGCGGCGCGCGGAGTTTATATTATCATGGGCGACGCTGACGACAGCTACGACTTTTCCAACCTCGGTGCCTTTGTCGAAAAATTGCGGGGAGGCTGCGATTTAGTCATGGGAAATCGCTTTCAAGGAGGCATCAAACCCGGTGCAATGCCGCCACTGCACAAATATTTAGGAAATCCGGTGCTGACATGGGTTGGGCGGTTATTCTTTGCAAGTCCCGCCGGCGATTTTCACTGCGGATTGCGGGGTTTCAGGAGAGACTCAATTTTGAAACTGGACTTGCAAACAACGGGGATGGAATTTGCTAGCGAAATGGTCGTCAAAGCCTCTCTGTACAAGTTGAACATCGCTGAAGTCCCAACGGTACTCTCTCCCGACGGGCGCAGCCGCCCGCCGCACTTGCGAACTTGGCGAGATGGCTGGCGGCACCTCAGATTTTTGTTGCTTTACAGTCCTCGCTGGCTGTTTTTGTATCCTGGTGTGGCGCTGATGATTTTGGGTATAATTGTTACCATCTGGCTGTTGCCCGGTACTCAAAAGATTGGCAGTATTAACTTTGACGTACATACGCTGCTTTACGGGGCGATCGCAATTATCGTCGGTTTTCAAGCAGTAACTTTCGCCTTCTTCACCAAAGTTTTCGCCATCAGCGAGAAACTGCTGCCCGAAGACCCCAAACTCAATAAAATATTTCGCTACGTTACCTTAGAGACAGGATTGATTGTCGGAGTCACGCTGATATTAATCGGAATAGTTGGCTCGTTTTTGTCATTAACTATCTGGAGCGATACAGCTTTCGGTTCTCTAGACCCTTCTAAAACTCTCCGTTTAGTTATTCCCTCGCTCACCTGCCTGACCGTCGGTTTGCAGATGGTTCTGTCCAGCTTTTTTCTCAGCGTGCTGGGCTTGAAGCGCAGGTAAACTAATTATCACTGAAACACTATAACCTCTGCTATGAGTACATCCAAAACCTCAAATCCTATGACAATAAATCAAAAAAACTCCAGCGAGTACGTTGGCCCCAAGCTTGGTGGTTTCGCCACCAAACTATCTTGGTACGCCCGCCAAAAAATGTTTGATTTACTCATGGCATTAGCCAATCCCAGCGGCGACACAACCGTGTTGGATGTAGGAGTAACTTCCGACCGCCGCGAAGATTGCAATTTTTTTGAGAAACTCTATCCCTACCCCCACAAAATCACCGCTGTCGGCATGGAAGATGCTGCATTTTTAGAACAAGAATATCCCGGTTTAAAATATGTCCGTTCTAACGGTTTGACTTTACCATTTCCCGACAAAAGTTTTGATTTAGTCGTGAGTTTTGCCGTCATCGAACACGTCGGCAATCGAGTTCAGCAGAAAACTTTTGTTCGAGAACTTTGCCGCGTCGGCAAAACCTGCTGCATCACTACTCCCAACCGCTGGTTTCCCGTAGAATTCCACACCGCTGTCCCCCTAATTCACTGGCTTCCCCCCTCTTCGTTTCGAGCTGTTTTGAGATTGCTGGGCAACAACTTTTTCGCCCAAGAAGAAAACCTCAATCTTTTATCCGAAAAAGATGTATTGCAGATGCTGCCAGCAGAGGCTAAAATTGATACCAAACATTTCCGGCTTCTCGGTTTGATATCCAATTTGCTTTTTTATGTAAAAAATCCCCGGCGATCGAATAAACCGGATTTTTGACCTTTACTGTTGGTTGCAACTGATAGAAGAGCACCTGTGGCAAAAACCGGGTTTCTGACCGCAAAAACCGCATCACAACCTATATCTTTCGTTCAGAAACCCGGTTTTTAAGAACTTCCACATGGTGATCTTCTGTCAGTTGCAACGAAAAATATTTGAAAAAAACCCGATTTCTGACTATCTCTGCGTCCAAGACTTTCTACAATTTTGTTTCTAAATCCAGCACAAAATTTTCTCCGTCTTCATACAATTGTTTTCGAGTTTTTGCAAGTTGCCACAGGTTATTTTGAAAGTCGTGAGAAAGTTTTGCTTGCAGTCGAAACCAAGATGACAATCCAGGCCCTGAAGTATCTACAGCAGGATGATTGAGACTCCAAGACGAATAAGCTATGTATCGAATAGATTTTGTGGCTAAATAGTTGGCCAAGGCTTCAGGGCCTTTGAATGCAGGCATACCCGGTGGCAAACTAGCTCCCCCCGGCCAGTCGGCGAGAAAAATTTGATTGCGTTTAAAGTCGAGGATAAAAGGTACGTCCAGTCTGGTCAAAACTGTTTCTCCTTGTGGAATAGACTGCTGTAGGGCTGCATATTGCGACTTTTGCTTGGCTGTAACTAACGATGGATTTGTCAGTCCAAATTGAATGTTTTTTAGATACGCTGAATAAGTTTGTTTGGTGGTATCCCAATCGTAGCTAATTGCCAAACCTGCACAAAATACAGCCACCAGAAAAAAATTGCCTGCTTTGTTTTTATTTAATGCCTCCCTGTCGGTCATTGCTATTGCGAGCAATATTAAAATTGCTGGGAATAGGTGAGAAAATGAGTAGCGAAAAGGGTCGGCATTTTCGGTAAGTACGCCTACGGCAACTGTTGCCAATCCCGCTGCAATTGTCATAGATAAAGCTGCTTGGCGGTTGGAGAACGATCGCTCTTCGGGTAAATTTCTAAACTTCAGGGGTCGGACGCTCAAGCTCAAACACCCGAGCAATATCAGTATAAGAATGTAAATACCTCGGAAAGATGCGATCGCAATTTTAGCTGTCCCCAATAGCGTCGAAGCTGATTTGAATGTAATGCCGTAGGCGGAGGCGTGATAGCCTTTTCCCAAAATAGGATACAGTAAAGTGCCTGATGATTGATACATAGAAATCATCCAAGGCAGCAGAAATATTCCGACTAATACTGTTGTCAGCACTAATTCAAATATAACTTTTTGTTTGGATTGAGAGCTAAGCCAGTAGCATATATAGCTCACTGCAAATAAAAAAACACAGGCGGGAATTAAAGATGATTTTACAGCACAAATTGCCGCAGCAATTAAAGCTAATATACAAGCATTGGCTGCCCAGTGGTTGTGTTCTATTTCTTTACTGTCAAGCGTCCTGAACAAACTTACAAATAAAGCTACTGGCAGCATGACGCTGGTTGTGTTAGCTTTGGGAACTGCAATCAAAAGCAAGAATAAAATAGTAAAGATGATGCGTCGGGTTGAGGCTGGGTTTTGTTTGAAAAATCCTAGGATTAGTCCGACCGTAATTATCAGCGCCAAAGCGGGGTCGATGAGGTTTAAATTAGTGTCGGAAAGTCCGCTTAAAATTAATGTATGGAGAAATGACTGTCCCCCAAAAGATACTATTCTGCGTTCGCTAAAAGGGTCGGGGCCCATCGAACCGAGTTGCAGCATTTTATGCGGAAATACTAAGTAAGCGTGGTAGTCGTCGCTGGTATTAAATCCGTCAGCATAGACCATGTTTGCAAAGTTTAGTCTCCCTGTGTAAAGCCATCCAGCGTATTGAATTAAAATCAGTAAACTAACTATGGCAATCCCTGATAAGATTATTTTATCTTGGCGGTTTTCTTGAAAAGTCTGCCAGACATTGCTAATAATTAATTGTCTGTGATTTACTAAATCTACTAGACAGTAGACGAGTCCAAAACCTAAAAACAATAAAATTGTGATTGGGGAAATAGTCCACGCTGCATTTAAGATTCCGCCAATAAAAACGCTAAAAGATAGACCCCAAGCGGCTCTTTGTCCCCAGTCAATTCGCCGTTCGGGAAACAGGATGTGGTTGAGGGCTTTTCCCCAACCGATGAGGGAGAGGAGCAGGCAAATACCGTAGCAAAATGAGATGAGGTATGACATCATTGCTGTAAAAAATTAATCTATTATTTTTTAACTTTTGAAGCGATTAGTTGTCAAGTTTTTGTGTTGGGAGAGGTAGATTTCGCTATTATACGACAGGGTGCTACTTTAGTCAATCTTTTGTAATTTTTGATCCTAATTAATGACAGTAAAAAATGCAGTTAGCGGTGGGAAAATTTATTTTTAAGTTAAAATTTGGGGGTTAAGTATCGATCGCCCCAGGAGAACACCAAAAGGTCGATCGCCCCAACAGCACTATCCTCTGGCGTTCGATCGCGCGAAAAGCTAGCGGGGCTCTGGCATTCTACAGATTTTCTTGCGATGCTGAGTCTGGCGGGCCAAAGCGATCCGGCAGGCGATGGATAGTTAATCCGCGCGATCGCACTTAGGGAAAATAAGGGCGCACTTTGGGAAGAAACGGGCGTACTTTGGGAAGAAACGGGCGCAGTTTGGTAAGAAACGGGCGATCGCACTTCCAGCCAAAATCAGTATATATTAGAGTTAGAGCTAAAAAATACCAGCAAAAAGTCTATGCCGACTTATAATGAGGTACTAACTCAAGTTCAACGCCTCGCACTGACTGACCAACTCCGATTATTAGAGGAATTGAGAAAGATCATTCATCAGGGGGTTGAAGTTGAAGGCGATGATGATGATGTGATTTCAGCAGAAGAAATAGCAGAAAGCCAATCAGCATTAGCAGATTATTTAGCAGGGCGCGATCGGGGAATATCTTCAAAAGAACTTAAGTTGAAGCTGTTAGGAGAAAAAAGTCACTGACTGCATTCTCCTAAAATCAGCACAGCGGTATTTACAACGGATGCAACTGGACGATCGAGTCCGTATTGTTAAGGCTTTAGATGCGCTGGTGACAGACTCGAGAGGACTTGACATTAAGCCTCTCAAAGGTCATCTTGAGTTCCGGCTGCGAGTGGGTAAATATCGGATACTTTTTGTAGAAGATACGGATAACCAGGTATATGTTGTGACTCTGATTGGTTCTCGCGGTGATATCTATAAATAAGGGCGATCGGACTTTAGGAAGCAAAGGGATCTCGCCCTTGGGGAAGAAAAGGGATCTCGCTTTTCCCCGAATCCCGAATAGAGATAATATAATAAATAACACGCAAAAAAATCAACGAAATTTAGTGTAAGTTAAGATATCCTATGTTGACTATTGAACAGATAGAAAATGCGATTCTCCAACTTCCGCCCAACAAGATTGGAGAGTTGTTAGAGTGGTTTCTAAATTTGGATTACCAACGATGGGATGTTCAGTTAGAGAAAGATATTGCTGAGGGGAAACTGGATGCTTTAGCAGCAGAGGCGATGGCTAACGCCTCGGCTGTCGCCTACGCAGATTTTGCGAGTGGTAAGTATCGAGCAATTTGATGGAATATACTACTCTAAAATTTTGGGATTGTTACAATGCTTTGCCATCAGATGTACAAGCTACAGCAGATCGGTGATGAGTTGGTGAAGGCAGATCCGTCTCATCCTTCTCTGCATTTTAAGAAGGTTGGTAATTATTGGTGTGTAAGAGCCGGACAAGCTTATCGGGCGTTGGGTATTGAAATTAAAACAGGTATTTTGTGGTTTTGGATTGGTACTCACGCAGAGTACGATCGGCTGATTGGTAAATAATGCCGCTGGTGAAAAAATACAGGTGGCGATCGCCTACCTGATGACTTAAAATAGAAGAGACATAGAGCTGCGTGGTCAAAATGGACAGAATCTCCGTCAACCCTCAAATTCACTTCGGTAAGCCTTGCATAGTGGGTACGCGCATTACTGTACAGAGCGTTCTCGAATTACTAAATGAAGGGCTTTCTTTTGGAGAAATTATCCGAGACTATTATCCCGATTTGGAAATGGATGATATTCGGGCGTGTTTGCGTTATGCGATCGCACTGGTGGCGGCGGAAGATGTGCATTTGGCATTAGCTTAAATTATGAGGTTTCTAATAGACCAAGATGTGTATGCTGTTACCACAAAGTTTTTGATTGATGCAGGACATGATGTAATTGTTGTCGCTCAAATGGGTTTAGCGCAAGCAAGTGATGAAGAAATACTGAGAGTAGCGCAAGCAGAAAATCGCATCCTGGTTACGCGAGACAGAGATTACGGAAATCTTGTTTTTGTGAGGGCGATCGGAACAGGTGTGATTTACCTTCGAGTCTTACCTAAAATGCTGAATGAAGTTCATAAGGAACTAGCAGCCGTTATAGAAAATTACTCTGAAGTAGAATTAAAAGGGGCATTTGTGGTTGTAGAACCTGATGGATATCGGTTTAGAAAACCGCTTATATAGGGTGTTAATTAGTTTGGTGTTGGGGAAGATAAGGGATCTCGCACTTTGGGAAGAAAAGGGATCTCGCACATTTATTTATTCACTGCTTTTTACATGATGTTCAACATAAGAGCGCACCACGGCATTCATTAGAGATTGATAACCTTTTCCTTGGCTTTTAAACCAATCTAATACATCGCTATCAACTCTTAAAGAAATAGCTTGTTTTGTCAGTGGTGTTACGAGTTTTGCTTTTGCCCAAAAATTCGCATCTAATTCAGGAATATCACAGGTATCGATCGCAGATTCTGGAATATTTTCTAATTCTTCAAGTCGTTTGCGCGAGATAGTCATATTCAAACTGCATAGTGTATATACAAAACGTATCTACTTATGATATAGCATAACCCGATCGCACTTCGGGAAGATAAGGGATCTCGCATTTCCCTAGTTCCTAAATTGCTATAATGACAATCAGCCCAAAAATCTCAACATAAAGCCTATGTCTACTTATAGCGAGGTACTGAGTCAGGCTCAAAATCTTACTCCTGACGAGCAACAGCAACTTTTAGAAGTATTGTCAGCATTGATGCGCGATCGGGTAACAACCCAAACTCAGGGTAGCAGTGAAAGATTGCCCAGGAAAAATTTAAAGAGATGGCGAGGTTTTTTGCCGTATCGTGTGGATGCTTTGGAATTACAGTGGCAACTTAGAACAGAATGGGATGAGTAAGATAGGGAAGAAAAGGGCGAGCCAGTAATCCAAGGGCTATAATAGTAAAAATCAATAATAGTTGATATTAGCTATGCAACGAATATTTGAGGCTATATTGAAGGGAAACCTTTTAGAATGGGCTAATGAGGTTCCAAGACAAGGCGATCGCCCTGTCAGAGTTTACGTTACTTTACAAGAAGAGCCATCGACTTTAAGTGCGGAGTTTCGCCGTCAGAGAATAGTTGAAATATTGGAAAAAATTGCAGCAAATAATGTATTTGCTGATATTAGCGATCCAGTGGAATGGCAGCGAGATTTGCGTCAAGACCGTCCACTTCCAGGTAGGGATGAATAATGAATGCTGCTAGACAGTAATATTATTATCTACGCTTCCCAGCCAGAAAACACGCAGATTAGGCAGTTTATTGGCGAACATGACATAGTTGTATCAGCAATAAGTTATATTGAAGTCTTGGGTTATCATCGGCTGACTGAAGAAAATAGATTGTACTTTGAAGAATTCTTTGGTGTGGTGGAGGTTTTACCAATTTCTAACGCTGTACTCGATCGCGCAGTGCTGTTGCGACAGATGAGGAGAATGACACTAGGGGATGCTATTATTGCGGCAACAGCTTTGGTATATGGCAGAACTTTGGTGACAAGAAATGTAGGGGATTTTCGGTGGATTGCGGAACTCACACTGATTAACCCGTTTGAGGCTTAATAAAAACGGCGATCGCACTTTTGGGAAGAAAAGGGCGATCGTACTTTTGGAAGATAAGGGCGATCGGTTTTAACTATCTTATCCTAATCTAATCAGCATCATACTTACATAACCATGCTGCTATGAGCGTTCCTACTATTCCACCTCCTGAAAAACCTATTATTATTGGAGCGTTTAAAAGTCCGGCTACTGCAACTCCAATTCCCATAGCAGCTCCTCCTGACTGAAGAACTGCATCTACAAATTTTCTCCTAATAATTGCTTTTTGGTTTTTATTAAGATTAGCTCGCTTGATTATATCTTCAGTTAACATAGCTAGGAGCGCAATAGTCCCTTCTTTAGATACTCGCTCTACTATGGCTGTAAAAAGATTTCCTAACCATTCTTTACCATCAGGTGTGGTTCTGGTTGTATTATCTATTGCAATTACTGGAATCTGGTATGACATCTGCTCGTTACCTATCTCATCTGCTATAGCTTGCCGAATTATTCTTGTTTTTGTACTCAATTTTGTTTGGTATTCTGATGGTTTAACATTATTAGCAAAAGTAAAAACAATAACAGCATATTCCCAAACGATAGTTCCTAAAGCATTTGAAATGATATTGATTGCTCGCCGATCGTTTTCCGATCTTGTTTCATCGAGTCTACTAACATACAACATAGAGTCAGGCTTTGATATTTTGGAACTAATTAGGTCTATGTATGCTTCATCATTTCCACTTCCATCACACAGGCCAGGAGTGTCAAAGACAGTAGCTTTAACCCCATTTATCTCAAAATCAAATCCAACAACATCTGCTGTTTCAGGCTCATAGTCATTAACTTTAGATACTTCTTTACCTACTAATGAGTTTACAGTGCTAGACTTCCCCCATCCTGTACGACCTACTACAAAGAATACCAGGCGTTTGTTTTTAGTATTCGCCAACATTCTTTCAAGAGCTTGAATAAAATTTATGCCTGTTGTGTCAGTCATGATACTTTGTGAATTTTTCGATAAAGTTAAGGATTACTTTTGCGTAGAGCAACTACGGTCATTAAAGTATATTTTATAACCAAACTTAAGCTCAGTCAGTCGGAAACATCGGCACTTTCCCCAGACAATCCGATCGCAAATGTCGGAATCTTGTCGGAAATGTCGGAATCTTGTCGGAAATGTCGGAAAGTCGGATATAATACGACAAATCGCAGCACACTACTGACCTATGGAAATCGCAGAAGTCTTAAAACTCGCCGACGAACTAATCTTCGCCAAGACGGGAGAACATATAGACTATCTGCAAAAAGCTATCCTTGAAGGGACATTCCAAGGTCGGACATACCCAGAAATTGCTGAAGGGACTCATTCCAGTGAAGGCCATACCAGAGATATCGGTTCGGAATTATGGCAAATATTTTCAGAGGGATTGGGAGAAGATATTACTAAAAGAAATTTTAGAGCAATTTTAGAAAAAGCGAAATTTGATAACTTTTCATCAGCCATCGGTAGAGTAGGTAGAGATTATGTAGCGATTAACAACCTCAACATTTGTCAAGAAAGGGCGAGAAGTCCCACAGAACCCCAAAACCCTCAACAAATTTCTAAACAACTCCACATAGACTTAGGCGACGCACCGGAAATATTCACCTTTTTCGATCGCACTTCCGAACTCTCCACCCTCGAAAACTGGATAACGGGCGATCGCACACGCCTGATCGCACTCCTCGGAATCAGCGGCACCGGCAAAACAACCCTCTCCCTCCGCCTAATAGACGAAATCAAAACCGGCTTCGATTACGTCATCTATCGCAGCCTCCGCTTTTCCCCAACCCTAGACGCAACCCTCACCAACCTGCTGCAAATCTTTTCCCAACAATCAGAAATTCCCCAAAACATCGAAACCAAAATTTCCCAAATCCTCGATTACCTGCGAAAATACCGGTGTCTGATTGTCCTCGATGACGTGCAAATGCTTTTTAGCAGCGGACAACTCGCAGGAAAATATAAAACTGGATATGAAGATTATCAGTTATTTTTTAAACTAATTGGCGAAGTTTGTCATCAAAGTTGTTTGATATTGAATAGTTGGGAAAAACCCAGAGAAATTGCCAGATTATCAAAAGATAATCATCCCGTGCGATGTTTTGTATTGGCAAGTTTAGGAGTAGCAGCTAAAGAGATTTTGCAATCCCAAAAGTTAGCCGATGAGGAAACATGGTCAACTTTGATTGATATTTATCAAGGCAATCCTCTGTGGTTGGAGTTGACTGCAACGCTGATTCGAGAGTTATTTGGCGGGAGAGTTGCGGAGTTTTTGCAGTGCGAGATGCCGATTTTAGATGAAGGGTTGCAATTTCAATTATCCCAACCTTTTGGCCGTTTGACTGCTGCAGAATTAGCAGTGATGATTTACCTCGCTAATTCAGCTGAACCCGTTGCTGTGTCGCAGTGTTTAAACAAAATATCATTTTCGCCGTCAGAAATAGTCAATGCAGTGCGATCTCTGGGAAATCGCTTTTTATTGGATGCAATAGAAAAAGAAAAGATAACTTTGTTTAGTTTAAATCCCGTACTGAAACAACATGTGAAAACCGAGTATTCTCAGTCCGCGTAGGGGGACTTTGTTTGACAAGAAGCGGTTTCAACCGCCGTCTTTATTCTAGCAATGCTCCATTCCCAATGCCCAATTCCCCATTCCCCAATTCCTAATTATCAATGTCTCGACCAACATTATATATTGCCATCACCAATCACGGATTCGGTCACGCTGTCCGAGTTTCCTCCGTAGCTGCAAAAATTCAAGAATTCAATCCAGATATTTTACTAATTATTACAACAACTGCACCTCGCTGGCTGCTAGAATGTTACATTACTGGCGACTTTATCCTCCGTCCCCGCGCTTTTGATGTCGGTGTCGTGCAGGTTGATAGTTTGCATATGAACAAAGAGGCGACGCTGGAAAAATTGCGGGAAATTCGGAAAAATCAAAATTCGATAATTGCGGGCGAAGTAAATTTTATTAAGCAAAATCGGGTGAGTTTGGTGTTGGCAGATATTCCTCCTTTGGCTGCGCGAATGGCGGCATCTGCTGGGGTTCCTTGCTGGATGATGGGCAATTTTGGGTGGGATTTTATCTATCGAGATTGGGGCGGGGAGTTTGCAGAAATGGCTGATTGGATTGGTGAATGTTTCGGAAAGTGCGATCGGCTTTTTCGCCTGCCTTTGCACGAACCGATGCCAGCTTTCCCAAATATTCAAGATGTCGGCTTGACGGGCGGCAATCCTCGCTACAGTAACGATGAAATTCGGGAAGCATTCGGCATTAAATCACCGCTGGAAAAAACTGTGTTGCTGACTTTTGGCGGCTTGGGTTTAGAAGCAATTCCTTATCAAAATCTGCAGCAATTTAGCGATTGGCAATTTATTACTTTTGATGCACTCGCTCCCGATTTGCCGAATTTAATTAAAGTCAAAAATCCAGAGTTTGCACAATCTTTCCCAATTTTACCGCGTCCTGTGGATATGATGCCTGTCTGCGGGCGCTTGGTTTCTAAACCTGGATACAGCACTTTTTCGGAAGCTTTGCGTTTGGAAATACCTGTTGTTTCTATAATGAGAGAAGGTTTTGCAGAAGCTCAGATTTTACTCGAAGGGCTGCAAAATTATGCTGAAAATCAAATTTTGACGGCGGCGGAGTTTTTTGAGGGAGATTGGGAGTTTTTGCGACAGCCGCTGCTGCCGCCGCTTTTGTCGGATAAGTTGGATAAACACGGTACTGAGGATCTCGCCCAAGCTGTTGTAGACTATTTTGAATAGGGCGATTGAAATCTGGCTTACACAAATTTTCGTTGGCTGGATGACGGCGATTGAAATCGCGCCTTTACCAACAAAGTCGGCCTTTGCCGACTGAAGAGTTTTGCATCAGTCTCATCTAAAATAGAATACCTATTTTAAAAATTTTTGCTACAGCCCCGGTCGGACAGGGCAGTGCCGTTTCCCTGCAGACTATAGCTTATATTTTGTATGCAGCACTAATTTTCAGAATTGGTATAAAATCTAAAATCTAAAATCTAAAATCAAATGACTCACTCTCAACAAATACTCAAGATTAAAACTACAGGGAAGTCTCTGTACAACATCACTCCTAAGATAGAAGATGCGGTGGCTAATTCTGGTATAGAAACGGGACTTTGTAGCTTATTTTTGCGTCACACTTCTGCTAGCTTGGTGATTCAAGAAAATGCTGACCCGGATGTACTTCAGGATTTGGCTAACTTTTTGGCTAAACTGGTACCGGAGGGCGCGAGTTACATTCACGATGCGGAAGGCCCAGACGATATGCCGGCTCACATTCGCACTGTGCTGACTCATACTTCCGAACAAATCCCGATCGCGCGCGGTAGATTATTGTTAGGAACTTGGCAGGGAATTTATCTCTGGGAGCACCGGCAGCGCGGCCACATTCGCGAATTGGTTGTTCACGTCAGCGGCGTTGGATCGGAATTTGCACCTCGCTGATTTTAGTTGCTTCTGGTGTCATCGGGGAATTGTAAAAAAAGCGGCGCGGTGGCCCAACTATTTCGTATTCGGGATGTTCTTGAAGCCAATCTTTGAGTTTCTGGAGGTTATTTTCGTAGCTTTCCCAAGTGTAGGCCCCGCGCGCGCCGATGCTGACAACCGTCATCGGTGAAGTATCCGTAATTTCCACAGCAGGGTTAACGCTGCTGGGGTCGATATTTGGTGCGGGGTAGAGGAAGGAAACTTCTGCAACAGGAACTGTATCGATTTGCTCGGAAGTTGCTGTGTAGCGCGCTTCTACTGGCGTTGTCATGGCAATTTGATTGTTGCTGATGTGTTCAAACAAAGGATTGAAGGCGATTCCTGTAGCTTGTCGCACATCGCCTGCGTGGGTGTAGGTGACAGCTCGGTACTGGGGATATTGCTTAACTTCTATGACGCCAATCTTTGCGGGCTCAGGAAATCCACTTGGTAATGCCATTTTTAATTTTTGATTTGAGGTTTTACACTAAATAACGAGCAAAGACTTACTCCGCAAGGGTTTTAAAGTTGCTGGCAGTTGCATTGTTTTTCGCAACTGTTATAAATAGGCTGAGATTGTTTGCAGCCGATCGCTCTAGTGGCACAACCATTTTAGCAGTTATTCATGGCAGTGCTAACTGTCGATCGCCTAGAATTAGCTGAGAGATTTCTTAATTAACCTCGTAATAATACGGACGGCACTAAGTAAGCAGAGAAACATTGATCTAGTTGTCCTTGAAAAATTAGCATTTTTCAGGGCGTCTGCTATTTTTGTCGGAAAATATTCGGCTCTGCGGGCCCATCGAGCTGTGCGTTTTCAGTTATTGCCTGGTTATCGCGCGAAGCCACGCCGCTCAATTATACTGCTTTCAGGGAATGACACATGAAAAAGATTTTAGTGATTGAGGACGATCGAGTAATTCGGGAGAATATTCTCAAACTCCTCAAAGCTGAAGGTTTCGAGGTGACGGGTGAAGAAAATGGAGTGCAAGGTTTATATACAGCGGTATCAAATCTTCCTGACGTGATTCTTTGCGACGTGATGATGCCGGAACTTGACGGGTACGGGGTGCTGGCTGCCTTGCGATCGCATCCTGTTACTGCTACAGTACCTTTTGTTTTTCTCACCGGTAAAGCCGAACGTTCAGAAATGCGGCAAGGCATGGAATTGGGAGCAGATGATTACCTGACTAAACCTTTTACTAAAGCTGAACTTGTCGGCGCCGTATCCAGCCGCTTGAAAAAACAAGCAGCTTTAGTCAAACAGCAGCATAATTTGCCATCGCCAAGCAGCGAATTGCTTCAAGAAGCCGCCGACAAATTAGAGCAGATAGAAACAAATTTGCGTGCAGCCTTGGAACGAGAAGAATTCCAAGTTTACTATCAACCGCAGGTCAATGTCCAGACTGGAAAAATTATCAGCGCTGAAGCTTTAGTGCGCTGGGTGCATCCAGAAAAAGGGTTGATTTCGCCTGCAGAATTTATTCCCGATGCCGAAGAAACTGGCTTCATTGTACAATTGGGCGAGTGGGTTTTGCAGACAGCTTGCAGACAAATACAGGTTTGGCAAAATGCTGGTTTTTCTTTGCAGCAAGTAGCGGTGAATCTGTCGCCCGCCCAATTTCACCAACCGGATCTGTGCAGCAGAGTTGCCGCAATTTTAGCAGAGATTGGTTTGTCAGCGAGCAGTTTGGAATTAGAACTCACCGAAAGTTTGATGGTGGAGGATGCCAAAAGTGCGATCGCGACTTTGCAACAATTGAAAGATTTGGGAGTTTCTATCTCTATAGACGATTTCGGCACTGGCTATTCTTCTTTAAGCTATCTGACGCAATACCCCTTTGATGTTTTAAAGATCGATCGCTGTTTCATCAGCAATATAACCGACGGTTGCACAAATGCAGCGATTGTCAAAGCTATTATTGAAATGGCACACAGTCTCTGTCTTGAGGTAATTGCCGAAGGAGTTGAAACCGAAGCCGAAAAAGATTTTCTGTGGCGCTACGAATGCGATGCCATGCAAGGATATTTATTCAGTCCTCCTGTGCCGGCAGCGGATTTTGAAAAGTTGCTGGAGGCAGGCGAATAGAGGAACGGTGAAAGCAATATTTGTGCTATGATATTCGATCGCGATTGTAGAAAATCTTAAATTGATGGTTATTTTGTGCTGGATTGGCGATCGTCAGCAATTAGCGAAAAATTAAACGATCGCGATCGCAAGTCTTTTCGATGCGACTCCCGACAATTGGTAATTTCCGGCGATATTGAAGATTTTAGGTACGGCACTCCCGGACGCATCAGACCTCGATCGCCGGGTTTTTTACCCGATTTGTAGGCTAGAATACAGAATTTTCTCCAAAAACCTGGTTTCTGACCGTCCGTGCGTCCAGGACTATAGGAATTGCTCGATCGAAAGTGCGATCGCACAAAATTTATATCACAATAGTTAGTTCAGAAGCTACAAGCTTAAGCTTTGATAACTGCCACAATAGTAAATTCTAACCAAAACACCCCTATGGGAAAACCAACAGGCTTTATCGAATTCCTCCGCGAATTGCCCTCCGAACTCTCACCAGTCGAGAGAGTCCACAACTGGGACGAATTTCACCTGCCGATGGAGGAAGACAAACTCCGCAGCCAAGGCGCGCGCTGCATGGACTGCGGCATCCCATTTTGCCACACGGGTTCCCTGATTAGCGGCATGGCCAGCGGCTGCCCGATCAACAACCTGATTCCCGAATGGAACGACCTAGTATATCGCGGACTCTGGAAAGAAGCCCTAGACAGACTGCACAAAACCAACAACTTCCCCGAATTCACCGGCAGAGTCTGTCCCGCCCCCTGCGAAGGCGCTTGCGTGCTCGGCATCAACAACCCGCCAGTCACGATTAAAAACATCGAAGTCGCAATTATCGACAAAGGCTGGGATGAAGGCTGGATTACCGCCGAACCCCCCGCCAAACGCACCGGCAAAAAAATCGCCGTCATCGGTTCCGGGCCCGCCGGTTTGTCGGCTGCGGCGCAACTGAACAAAGCCGGCCATTTGGTAACAGTATACGAAAGAGCCGATCGACCGGGAGGCCTGCTAATGTACGGCATCCCCAACATGAAGCTAGACAAAGAACAAGTCGTGATGCGCCGCCTAAAAATCCTCGAAGACGAAGGCGTGACATTCGTTTGCAACACCGAAGTTGGCAAAGACTTACCAGCCGAACAACTGCTAAAAGAATACGACTCCGTTATCCTCTGTACCGGCGCGACAAAACCCCGCGACTTAGGAATCGAAGGGCGGGAATTAAAAGGCATCCACTTCGCGATGGACTTTTTGACAGCCAACACCAAAGCAGTTTTAGACAAGAGCACCAACGGCAACTTCATCTCCGCCGAAGGCAAAGATATCGTGATTATCGGCGGTGGCGACACCGGCACCGACTGCGTGGGCACCTCCATCCGCCACGGCTGCAAAAGCCTGGTACAGCTAGAAATCCTGCCCAAACCGCCCTCGGAACGCGCCGCCAACAATCCCTGGCCCGAATGGCCGAAAGTCTACCGCTTGGATTACGGCCAAGAAGAAGCCGCAGCCAAATTCGGCGACGACCCCCGCGGCTATCTCACCACGGCGACAAAGTTCGAGGGCGACGAAAACGGCAACGTCAAAGCCGTGCACACCGTTGAGGTGGAGTGGGCGAAAAACGAAAAAGGACAGTTCATTCCGAAACACATCCCGGGCACCGAAAAAGTGTTGCCGGCGCAGCTTGTCTTGCTAGCGATGGGCTTCCTGGGCCCGGAACAGCCCTTGCTGGATGCCCTGGGATTGGAACGCGACGCCCGCAGCAACGTGAAAGCCGAGCACGAAAAATATACAACCAGCATTCCCGGAGTTTTCGCCGCTGGTGACTGTCGCCGGGGACAAAGTTTGATTGTTTGGGCGATTAATGAAGGGCGCGGTGTCGCCCGCGAGTGCGACCTTTATCTGATGGGCGAGACCGATTTGCCTTAGTTTGTAGGATTTACAGGACACGGTACGGTACCGTGTCCCTACCCGATAATCTGTATTTCAATCGGCTGAAAACGGGTAGATTACCCATTAATTTGTAGTTCAAATCGCTCAAGTTTGGCAAAAGCGCAACAACCCAGAACTCGCCCAACAATATTACAACAGTGCCCATCAAATCTTTCAACAATTGGGAGCCACCAAAGACTTAGAAAGAATCGAGAGAGAGTGGCAAAACCCGGATTTTTAAGTAATATCAAATCCGCCCTTAATCCAAATTATTCATCTCTCTCTTCTCTGACTCTGCGTTCTCTGCGTTCTCTGCGGTTAAATCATATCAATTCCGGTTGCACCATGATAGAGGACAGCGCAAAGCCATTTCCCTACCCCAAAATAATCCTAGGGGCGGTGCCAAGAGCACTTTTCCACCACCAATCAACCAAAATTCAACGGATCGACATCAATAGTTAGACTAACAGAACGCCGCGTGCAATCGCGCAACCCGATCAAATCCGACAAATCCAGCGACTCATCCACAGGCAACTTCAGCAAAATCTGCCACCGATAGCGATTTGCTACCCGCATAATCGCCGCCGGTGCAGGCCCCAACATCTCGCAACCCGGTACAGACAATCGATCGATATACTGTTGACAAACAGACGCCAACTGTACCGCAGTCACCGCAACTTCCGCCGCATCAGCACTACTCAACCGCAACAAAACCAACCGCCCCGAAGGTGGATAATTCAACAGCGCCCTTTCTGCTAATTCCGTCTGCACAAAACCCGCATATTCGTGCCGCCTCACCGCTTGAATAACCCGATGTTCGGGAGTGTAAGTTTGGATAATTACCCGCCCCGGATCGTCACCTCTCCCCGCACGGCCCGCCACTTGAGTTAATGTTTGAAAAGCCCGTTCGCTGGCCCGATAATCCGATAAATTCAGCAACCCATCAGCCGAGACAACTCCTACCAACGTGACTCCTGCTAAATCCAACCCCTTCGTCAGCATTTGCGTACCCAACAAAATATCAGCTTCCCCATTAGCAAATTGAGTCAACAATCGGCGGTGGTCGCCCTTATTTCTAGTAGTGTCGCTATCAAACCGAATCGCCCGCAATTCGGGAAACAATCTGGTTAATTCCTGTTCCACCCGCTGGGTGCCGCTGCCAAAATTTTTGAAGTAAGGAGAACTGCATTCCGGACAGTTTTGAGGGTGTCGTTCCGTGTGGTTGCAGTAGTGACAGCGCAAAATTTCGGCACTTCCTTCGCCGACGTGGTGATAGGAAAGCGAAACATCGCAGTTCGGGCATTCCATCACGTAGCCGCAACTCCGACAAGAGACAAAGGTACTGTGTCCTCTCCTGTGAATAAACAGGATACCTTGCTGTTGTTTTGCTTGCAATTGTTCCAGCCCATTTTGCAGGGAAGTGCTAAAAATTGAGCGATTCCCTTGCCGCAATTCTTGACGCATATCGACTATTTGAATCGGCGGCATCGGGCGCGAATAAATGCGTTCTGGCAATGATAAATAATGGATAGTTGGCAAGCTGCAATTATTGATTTGAGTTTCGACAACAGTCTCTAATGCTGGTGTTGCAGAACCTAAAATTAAGGGACAATTTTCTAATTCTGCGCGCCATTTGGCAACGGTGCGGGCGTGGTAGCAGGGCGCTGGTTGGTCTTGTTTGAAGCTGCTGTCGTGTTCTTCATCGAGGATAATTAAGCCGAGGTGAGGTAAAGGTGCGAAAATGGCCGATCGCGTGCCGATGACAATTTGCGGGGTTCCAGCGAGCATCTGCCGCCATGTATCGTAACGTTCGCCGTCGGATAGGGCGCTGTGGTAGACGCAAATTTGCTCGCCAAAACGGGCGCGGAATCTGTCTGTAAGTTGCGGTGTCAACCCGATTTCGGGAACGAGCACGAGGGCGGATTTGCCGCTGGCTAGGATTGGGGCGATCGCCTGCAAATACACTTCAGTTTTCCCGGAACCCGTAACCCCGTGCAGCAGCACTTGACGGAATCCCGAAAAAGTGTTAATAAACGCTAAAGCTTCTGCTTGAAAACGAGTTAAATCTTTCGGTTTATCGGGTAATTGAGCAATTGCGCGATCGCCCCTGAGCACTTCTCTTTGGTCAATTACCACGCTACCTTTCTGTTCCAAAGCTTTAACAACCGAAGAACTCGCACAGCAAATTCTCAGCAAATCGTTCACCCACATTTCACCGCCACCGCGCCGCAAAACTTCCAATACTTCTTGTTGGCGCTGAGTTAAATCAGTGACAAATGCCCTAGGAATTAATGTCACTGCCGGTTTGAGTTTTGGTTTGGGAGGATTGGGCGGTTCTAAATAACTTTCTACCCAGCCGCGTTTCAATAGATCTCGCAATCCCCTGTAAGCACCCTTAACTTGGCGCTGGAGGTATTGCCAAGTATAATCGCCGTTTTTTTGAGCTTGCAGCAATTGCAATATTTGACTGGCGGCGGGATTGAGAAATGTTTCGGCATTGGGAGAAATAGCTTCTTTAATTAAGCGAATGCGGCGCACGGAACGGCTTAACAAACCGGGCGGCAGCGAAGCTCTAATTACTTGAATTAAGGGCGTGCAGTAATAAGTAGATACTCGTTCTAGTAGTTGCCAATAACTAGCAGGAAAAAAGCCCGCAGTGACAACATCTTCGACATCTTTAACCCGCCCCGGATCTAAGTCGGTTGGCAGTTGAGAAACGAACCGAATCGCGATCGCCCCTACCTGTTGGCTGCCAAAAGGTACGCTCAAAATATCCCCCGGCTGCACGTTCATTTCCGCAGGTAAGCGATAGGTAAATAGTTTGTTGTCCTCCCCTGGCGAGTCCCCCGCACCCCTGAAAGGAGAGTCCACCAACACCTCGATCCACTCTGCCCGCACGGTAGGGCGACTGGGCGGTTGATTGCTGCCGTAAAATGCCCCAGACTCAGCAGCTACAGGCGTTGATAAACCAAAAGTGACAGTAGACATAGGGTTGCACATCAAACTAGGAGGAGCCGCAATCAAAGGGCGTTTTGATTATCCCTCAGTTTACCGCAGTCGATCGAGACTTACGCAGAACCTATATTTTACTCGTTTTACTCATTACCAGGCTCTTCCTGGTAACGCAGGTGCGGAGGAAGAGCCTCCCTAACTCTGTGTCGAGGCAGAGCAAGAGTGATATAGGTTCACTGGCTCTGCCCGGGAACCAGCGAACGAGGGCAACCACGGGGGGTTGCCCCTACAAGAATTACACTGATGAACGGACTGTTATAGTCTGGATAATGATTTTTACTCGTTACCAGGAAGAGCCTGATAACGCAGATCCGGAGGCAGAGCCTCCCTAACTCTGTGTCGAGGCAGAGCAAGAGTGATATAGGTTCACTGGCTCCCCCTCCCTCTCCCCCCTCTTTACCGTGAGTGAATGAGAGGGCAACCACGGGGGGTTGCCCCTACAAGAATTACACTGATGAACGGACTGTTATAGTCTGGATAATGATTTAGGATTGCTATATATTAACTGCTGGATTTGGCGACGATCGGAATCTCGATCGCAAACTCAGTCCCTTCTCCCACTGCGGATATGCACTCCAACCTCCCGCCGTGTTTGTCCACCACAATTTGATAACTAATTGACAGCCCCAAACCAGTCCCGTGTCCGACTGGTTTAGTAGTAAAAAACGGATCGAAAATCTTCGCTTTTACAGATTCATTCATTCCCAAACCGTTATCTTTTATGCTAACTCTTGCCCAGTTGTTTGAAATAACAGAAGTAGTAATTTCAATCAGGCTAGGGTTGGCTTCCAACTCGTCTGTAGAAGATTGTTTTTCTTGCTCCCGCAAGGCATCAACAGCATTATTAATAATATTCATAAATACCTGATTTAATTGTCCGGGATAACATTCTATTTTCGGTAAATCTCCATAATTTTTAACAATCTTGATAGCTCTCAATCCCGGTTTTTCCTTAATTGAATTTTGCAATATTACCAAAGTGCTGTCAATTCCTTCGTGAATATTAACTGGTTTCTTTTCTGCTTCGTCTACCCGCGCAAAGTTTCGCAAAGTCAGCACAATTTCGCGGATGCGTTCGGAGCCAACTTTCATGGACGATAGAGTTTTCAACAAATCCTCGCGCAGAAAGTTTAGGTCAATTTTTTCAATAAAATCTTCAATCTCCGCATCAGTTTCTGGATACCTATTTTGGTACATTTCGAGCAACTTTAAAATATCGCCTGTGTAGTCATTGACATAGGTAATATTGCCGTAGATAAAGTTGACTGGATTGTTGATTTCGTGGGCGATACCAGCTACCAAAATCCCCAGGGCCGACATTTTTTCGGCTTCGATCAATTTGATCTGCATTGCTTTCTGGTTTTCCAGAGCTTTTTCTAGTTTAGACATTCTTGCTTTTAATTTTTTTTCTGATTCTATAAATTCTTGACATACCGTTTTTAGCAAAAATGTTTTTTCTTGATTTTGAACTTCTAGCTGGCTGCGTTCGGCTTCCGACCTTTCTAGTTTTTGTCGCAGAATTAAATTTGCGTTTTCTAGATTTTTAATTTTATTTTCCCAGTCTGTTGGTTCCATTTGCTATTATTTTGAACCTAAAAATAGTTGCACGCAAGTTTGATTGTGAAATTGAGTTGCACCCTTAACTACTTAGAAGTTTGTCGCAGCTCGCCTCGGTATTTTTGTTGGCAAAATTTAAGATTTGCTTTATTTTGCTCGATCTAAAAATCTTATCTAATATTGATTCAAAATGTCAAGAGATTAATAACAAAGCCGGTTGCAACCCGATCGCAGTTTTTTATCCCCGCACTCGGATTCGCGTTCGAGACGATCGGATTGTCGATCGACCCCCGTTAGCGCATTTGTCGGAGGGCCGCGGCGCGAAAAACTGCCCGAGGAACGACAAGATTTGTACAAAAGCCGCCCAGGGCGATCGGCCACAAGCAATCTCAACTAAAGAGCCAAGTACCCTATCTCCCAGAAGGCAAGCGCACTATACGATTGCTGAGAAATATTCACTCCCCTGTGGCGATCGTACTTACGCACCCGCACCATTTTGTGCTAAGAAATACTACTTGTGACAACATCGAGACAGCAGTTTATATTTGGAGAGTAATTGATGTCAGGTAGCGAAGTTCGTGCAGACTTTTGGATGAGCGAGTACATTACCCCCTGGGATATTTACGTTCACGGCATCATCAGCGTCCTCGCTTACAAGAAAACTGCCTATCAAGAAATGTACGTAGTTCAGACCGGTACCTACGGCAAAGGCCTAGTTTTGGACGGAAAATGGCAATCTTGTACCGGCGACGAGTTTCTCTACCACGAACCCCTCGTGCACCCAGCCATGATTGCTCACGGTTCGCCCAAAAAAGTGCTCGTGCTCGGCGGCGGAGAAGGAGCTACAATTAGAGAAGTGCTGCGCTGGAAAACAGTCGAAAAAGTCGTGATGATCGACATTGACGCCGAAGTAGTAGAAGCCTGCCGCGAACACCTGCCAGAAATGCACCAAAATGCCTTTGACGACCCCCGCTGCGAAGTAGTAATCGGCGATGCTTTAGACTATTTAGACAAAACAGACAAAGATTGGGATATAGTCATTTCCGACTTATCCGATCCCATTGAAGAAGGCCCATCTTTCCAGTTGTTTACCAAGGAGTATTTTGAGAAAGTCCGCAAAATAATGTCGCCTGACGGATATTTTGTAGTACAAGCAGGCCCAGTTTCTCCGGCAGAAATGAAAATGCACGCCCGCATTGTCAACACCCTGAAATCGGTATTCCCCAACGTTCAATCCTGCACCAGCTTTATTTCTACCTACGGAGCTCCTTGGGGTTTTGCCATAGCTTCAAACCAGGAAATAAACACGCGGCCAGAACCAGAAGTTACCGACAAAATACTGGCAGAAAAAACAACCGGCGGGTTTCGGATGTTGGACGGGATTACACTGTTGGGGTTGATGCAAGTTCCCGGTCACTTGCGCCGGGTAATCGCCGAGGAAACCGAAGTTTACACTATGGCAGCACCGCCTAAGTTTTTCGGGAAAGGTTCCCTCAGTCAGTGAAGCTAAATTGAAAGAGAAAAGTAGTTTGGAGTAACTGAGATGAGCAATTTAATCCGCATAGTCGCTGCTGTTTTTCTTCCCCCTCTGGGAGTATTTTTGACTGTCGGCATCGGTAGTGATTTTTGGATCAACCTGGTTCTGACGTTTTTGGGCTTTATTCCCGGCATTGTCCACGCCATTTGGGTAATTGCCAAGCACGATCGAGGTTAAGCTGAGAACAAATTCAGTTTTTGGATAACAAACAGGCAAGAGAAAACAGATTTTCTTTTGCCTGTTTCCACTAATTAATCTGTATTAAATCTGCGTTCATCCGCGTTTATCTGCCGACATCTGCGGTTGATAATAAAAAAATCTAATTATTATCAGAATTGGATTGCACCTCAATTTCTTGACAAACCAATTCAGCAATTTTTTTCGCCGCCCCCGATTCTCCTCTAACTTCACGCAAACGATCGCCCATTCGTGCTAATTTATCAGGATGGCTCAAATAGTCGATCGCCAAATCCGCCACAGCATCCGCTTCCAGCCGCCCAATTAACTCCGGCACAATCTCCTCCCCAGCCCAAATATTCGGCCAAGCATAAAGTTTTCCCTTCCCCAATTGCAAGATTGCCCAATTAATCGCCGTCGCAAAAACAGAACCGACTAACGGCAAATTTGCCAGCAATCCCGGCAAACCATCCCAAGCCTTCATCGCATCCAACTGCTGCGTCGGAATCAACACAATCATCGGTACAGCTAAGGAACCCAATTCCGCAGTATTCGCCCCCACAGTAGTCAAACACAAACTGCATTCTGATAGCAAATCATAAGCTGGAGTCTCAGTCCAAAGTTCTATTTTTAGGTTATTTTCTGTCAGCAAAAACGGCGATTCTGTTAAATGCAGTTCGGCGCTGCAGTTGTCAAATAAATGCAGGCAAGGATTTTGTTTTGGGTCGGCAAAACCTGCTATAGTTTGCACATCTATGGTAGGCGCAACCGGAATTACAAAGCGTGTTTGAGGACGGATGCGGTGGATGGATTGGGCGATCGCCAAACATAAAGGTACACCTAAAGCTAATTTTGCCGCCTTAGAACCCGGTAACAATCCAATTAATTCTATTCCCCGTAGGGGCGGTGGATGGTGCGGGCCCGCCCCATCCGCCTTAGAACCCGGTAACAATCCAATTAATTCTATTCCCCGTAGGGGCGGTGCCCCAGTGCCCGCCCCGCCAGATTTCCGATTCCCCACTTCGGCAATCAAATCTCCCACAACTGCAAATTTACTAGCATATTTTTGGGGAACTTTAGCAAAAACTTCCGGTTTCATCGCCCCAAACTTATCAATCCAGCGATACCACCGCGCGTCCCATTCCGCATAAGTAACAGTGCGATATTTTAGCCTTTTGCCAATAACAACCGTAAAAAATTGGTCGCCGCCTAAAAATAAAACAACTCCGGTTTCGTGCCAATCCCAATTTTGGGCAGTTTTGCCCGATAATAGGAATGAAAAAAAATGCTCCGGTGCTTGCACTCTGTCAACTTCTGGATAGGAAGATGCGATTTCTGCTTCTTTCCCCGTGGCGTGCGGACAGGGGGACAGCACCACCGAAATTCGCGCTTCTGTGCCCCTGTTTGCCAATTGCTGGCGCAATGCTTGCACGGCGGGACGCACCCATGTTGCCAATTCTCCGGGCCCGTTGGAGAGGATTAAAATATCGACTGTCATAGGATTTAAGATTTAAAAGGATGCAAAGGAGATTTTATGACAGATTTAATTGATGCCGTCAAGATGGGTGATGTTGCGGCTGTAGAATGTGCGATCGAACAACGCGCAGATATCAATGCCAAAGATGGCGAAGGCGCGACGGCTTTGACCGCTGCGGCTGAGGCTGGCAATGCTGAAATTGTCAAAAAAATCCTCGCAGCAAGCGCGGATGCTAACAGTCAGGATAATGACGGTTGGACGGCGTTAATGAGCGCCGCTGCTGCGGGACATAGCGAGATTGTACAGCTTTTGCTGGATGCGGGGGCGGATGTGAATGCTCAAACTAATTTTGGTTTGACGGCTTTGATGAGTGCGGCGGGTAGCGGGCGCGCTGATGTTGTGCAGGTTTTGCTGGAGGCGGGTGCTGATATCAAAGCTAAGGATAATAATACTTGGACTGCGTTTATCTGGGCATCTTCGGAACATCATCAAGATGTGGTTGAGGTTTTGAAGCTGGCGCGCGATCGGCATTAAAGACTTAGCAACCGGGTTGATTTTACATCTTGCACCATTCCAAAAACAGGCTCTCCGGCTGTTTCACAAAGAGTGAGCTTTCTTGTGGGGAGTAGGGGTTGGGCAGGAGATCCCGCCCGTCCAAGACTGATTGAGAATGGTGCAACATCTCAGGTTTATTCGATAAATCCGGTTTCTGGATGATACAATTAATCAATAAATTTGCCATTTTTCTATCATGGTACTATTCGATCGAGAAATGCGTTTGCCAACGGGCGCCGAACTTCCTTCTTCGGATGATACTCCTGTGGATAACGAAAATCAAAACTTTCTTCCCAACTTACTGTTATTCTTACTCAAATTTCACTGGCGGCAGCGGAACGACTGGTTTTTTGCGGTGGATATGGGAGTTTATCACACGACGGGAGTAAGTCATCTGGTTCCAATCGTTCCTGACGGATTCTTGAGTTTGGGTGTCGAAAGGTTCAAAGGCGATACTTTGCGCCTCAGTTACGTCCTGTGGGAAGAAAATAATATTCCCCCGATTTTTGCCCTAGAGATTGTTTCTCAAACTTACGGCGGTGAATACGATAAAAAGATTGATATTTACGCGAAGTTGGGCGTGCTGTACTACGTGATTTACAATCCCTACTACTGGCGGCGAGACCAACAGCAACCGTTTGAAGTTTATCGTTTGGTAAATGGCGAGTACGAACAGCAAATTGGTGAACCTTTTTGGATGCCGGAAGTGGGTTTAGGAATTGGTCGAGGTCGTTACAGCGATGGGGAGCAACAGTTGGAAGTTTTGTACTGGTTTGACGAACGAGGTAATAGGTATTTGACGGCTGAAGACACTGCCGATCGAGCACAGCAAAGAGCGGAGGAATCAGAACAAAGAGCGGAGGAAATACAACAGCAGCTTGCCAGATACCGCGATCGCTTTGGCGAGTTGCCGGAATAGCAAAGTGCGATCGGGCTTCTCGTTGGTATTAATTGCTTTCTAGCCAAGCAAGAAAGGAAAATTATAAATGTCAGCAAGTTGAGGAAATGTCTGTTGTTTCAAACTTAATCCAGCACCTCCCTCAAGAATTGCAATTCTATCTCCTCCTCTTGATATGACTAAATCTCCACCCACTGGAGATATTTGATAGTTACTTAGTTTGCCTGATAGCTGGAGTGCATCTCCCTGACTGGGATTGAAGCCGCGAATCCGAGCCTCACCCGCGCCTAAGTACAATTCTTGAGTGCTAGGTTGACCGCCCGGTGGTGGCGAAGTATTGTCATAAGCCAAAATAAAAGTATCAGCACCTTCGCTACCAATCAAGGTATCAAATTCGTTGCTACCGTCGCTGAAATAACTGGCATCAAAATCAACTCCAATAATGGTGGTTTTTCCCTTACCAAAACCAGTCACAACATCATTCCCCGAAGTCCCGACAAAAGTTGCCGATCGATTGGTTTCAAATTGCCCAACTTTTGTATACTGGTCGAGACCTGAAGCAAAAGTTCCTGCTTTAACCGCCGCAGCAACATCGGGATTGCTTGCTAAATATCCAGCTTCCCAAAAGTTATCTAATACAGAAACTTTATCAAAAATCAAGAGATCGCGCCCCCGATTTACCAGAAACGGCATATTTGCACCGCCCTCGACTACACCGTGCCTTTGGATAGCCCGAGGAGGCCCATCGTTAATCGCAAACTCTCCCTTGGCATTATTGAACAACTGATAGTTGTCTCGCGTTCCCGCTAAGCGGATTTCATCAGATTTCGGGTCAAAGTTTTTAATCGTAGCGTAGCTGGTGCCACCAGCACGCCCGTAGAATTTACTTGACAAATCCCCAACACCGAGTACGAAACTATCCCTACCCTGACCGCCAATTAAGGTGTCGAGATCGCCTTCCGGGGAGGAATTTTTTTCATAAACTCGATCGCCCGCTGCATTTAAAGATACTTGAATGCCAATGATTTCAACTTGTCCTACACCAAATCCCGTCACAATGTCAGTGCCTTTAGTGCCGACAAATGTAGCCGATCGCGTTTGCTCAAATTGTCCAAATTTTCGGTAGTGTTCTCCGCCTGTTTTAAAAACTCCCTCCTTGACTGCTGCTGCTATATCGGGGTTTTTTAGTAAGTATTCTGGTTCAAAAAAGGTGTTCGCGTAAAGGTCTTGTTTTGCTCCGAATTGGACAAAATGATCTAATCCTGATTTGAAAGTGCCTTTCTGTACAAACGGCACAAGTACGGGGTATCGTTTTAAATAAATCGCTTCGTCGTAGTCAGGCGATACTTGGGTGCGACCTTCTTCGTAACCAAACTGGATAAAGTGGTCTAAACCAGAGGCAAAAGGCGCGTTTGGATTGTTTGCGGTACGGACAAGGGGAGCAATATCTGGATTTTGAGCTAGATAGGTTTCTTCGTCAAAGTAACGCGATACTGCGGTGAGCCCGCCGGCTTGACCAAATTTTTCAAAGTGTTCTTTGCCGGAGTTGATGATTCCTGCATCAATGGCTGGTTTCAGCCAAGGATACTGTGAAAGGTAGTATTGTTCGTCAAAGATATCGTAATTCATTTTTGCTTTTTTAAGTAAGAATAAAAAGTGCGATCGATCTAACAGAAGAGCACCGTTCGTGTGGAAACTCTTAAAAACCGGGTTTCTGAACTTCAGATATAGGTTGTGATGCTAAATTTGCGCTCAGAAACCCGGTTTTTGCCACAGGTGCAAGATATCATATCGCACTATTTTACCGCACTATTGCTCAACAAATCAAAAGTCATCAATCAACAGCATTAGCTAGTGACTGATGACTGATGACTAATCACTAATCACTACTAAGACGGCCCGCACGGGGAACTGCCCCTACTGACTACTAACTAATGACTAATGACTAATGACTAATGACTGCTGACTGCTGACTGCTGACTACTGACTAACCAATTAAGAAAGTACCGTTACCGTTAGATTCTTGGAAAGTCAAACCCAAAGTTGCACCTCCTTCAATCACGCCCAGCACATCTCCAAAACGTTGGATTGACAAATTATTGCCAACCGGAGTCAGGTTGTAACCGTTTAAAGAAGTTCCTTGAAGTTGGATAAAATCGTTTTCTATATCGAAGTTCCGAATAGTAGCTTGACCGTTACCCGTATACAGAGGTGTGGGGGAGGGATTCTGGGCTGCTGCGGGAACTCCGAGGACGAATATATCAACTCCCGGACTGCCGGTCAGGACATCGAATTCGTTGGTTCCAAAGCTTTCATACTGCCGGTTCCCGTTGCGATCGATGCCTACTTCCACTCCCACGAGTTCCGCATTTCCCCCACCCGCACCAGTGATGATATCGTTGCTGCGGCTGCCAACAAAAGTCGCGGATCTAGACGGCTCGTTTTTGCCGAAATTGAAGAAGTGTTCCCGACCGGTTTTCAAGGCTCCTGAGTTGACAAACGGTACGATGTCGGGATTTTCTTTTAAGTATTCGGGTTCAAAAAATGAAGTTCCAAAACGACCTTCTTTTGCTCCAAATTGAATGAAATGCTGATACCCAGATTTGAAAGTTCCGTTCTGAATAAACGGTTGCAGTTCTGAGTTGTTTGCTAAATAAAAGGTTTCGTTGTATTCGGGGGATACGGAGGCCCGGCGCTGTCCTTCATCGTAGCCGAACTGAATAAAGTGATCTAAGCCTGTGGCAAAAGGTGCGTTGGGATTGACTGTGCGGACGAAGGGTTGAAGGTCTGGGTTGGCGGCCAGGTAAGTATCTTCGTCAAAATACCGCGATATTTTTGTGAGGCCGCCGGCTTGACCGAATTTTTCAAAGTGTTCTCTGCCGGATTTGATGATTCCTGCATCAATGGCTGGTTTGACCCAAGGATATTGGGCTAGGTAGTATTGTTCGTCAAAAATTGCGTAGTTAGCCATGTTTTTATGCCTAGGTTTTGATGAGTTTGATTGTGAATGCCAATTAGCTTTTCATTCCTTCGATCGCGGATCGGGAACTTACAAAATAGAGAAATTATAAAAGGGTTTTAAGTTCCTGAATAAATATTAATTTTTGTGACACAGGAAATACCGAAAGGTTTTATTATGCCTTTACTAAATTATCCCTTTTTTCCATCAGTTAATTTCTCTATCGCAAGTATGATATTTATCCAAGACTTATCACTTATTTCAGGATGTTTTTATCAAAATTTGGTTAATTTTAGATTTTTTGTTTTAAAAATTATTTATGTACATATATGTAGGAATAAGTCAAGTAAAGATTTATAAAGAAAATTTGGAGTGTTTGCTCAAGGAATTTGTCAAATAATGTAACGAAAAATCGTCATAAATTTGTCGAATTGTGTCATGTGCAGGCTCAAATCGCCCAATGGCAAGCGTTTTCTGGTAAAAATGCTTATGGGATAAAAAATTCCCGATTCCCGAAAACAGCATCTTAAAGGAGCCTAACCGGATGTTCACTCACGTCAAGCCCACCATTCGCCACGTCGTGCCGGAAAACTTGCAGGGGCGATCGCTCATGAAGGTGGTCTATGTCGTACTAGAACCGCAGTATCAAAGCGCCCTGTCCGCAGCGGTTCGAGCGATAAATAACAAAAATCCGAATCTGGCAATAGAAATCAGCGGCTACCTGATCGAAGAACTCCGCAGCCCGGAAAATTACGAGGCCTTCAAGCGGGATGTGGCCGATGCCAACGTATTTATTGCTTCTCTAATTTTTATCGAAGATTTGGCCGAAAAAGTGGTGGCGGCAGTAGAACCGCTGCGCGACAGCTTGGATGTCGCCGTTGTCTTCCCGTCGATGCCGGGGGTGATGCGCCTGAATAAAATGGGCAGTTTCTCGATGGCGCAGTTGGGACAAAGCAAAAGCGCGATCGGCGAATTCATGAAAAAACGGAAGGAAAAATCCGGGAGTTCCTTCCAAGACGGAATGCTGAAACTGCTGCAAACTTTGCCGAAAGTGCTGAAATATTTGCCGATCGACAAAGCCCAAGATGCCCGCAACTTCATGCTGAGTTTCCAGTATTGGCTGGGCGGTTCCCAAGAAAACTTGGAAAACTTCCTGCTGATGCTGTCCCATAAATATGTCTTCAAAGGCCAGGGGGCAACCACGGGGGGATTGCCCCTACAATACCAAGAACCGGTTGTCTACCCGGATATGGGGATTTGGCATCCTTTGGCACCAGGAATGTTTGAGGATGTCAAAGGATATCTGAACTGGTACAATGCCCGCACAGATATTTCCGCAGACCTCAAAGACCCCCTGGCACTCTGCATCGGTTTAGTGTTGCAGCGCACTCACTTAGTTACCGGAGATGACGCGCACTACGTCGCAATCGTGCAGGAATTTGAGGCAATGGGGGCGCGGGTTTTGCCGATTTTTGCCGGTGGTTTGGACTTCTCGAAACCGGTGGAAACCTTTTTCTTGGAAGTTGGGGCCAAAGGTGTGGCACCGCTGCCGATCGTGGATGCGGTAGTTTCTCTGACTGGTTTTGCGTTGGTTGGCGGCCCGGCGAAACAAGATCACCCAAAGGCGATCGATACTTTGAAAAAGCTCAATTGCCCTTATATGGTGGCTTTGCCGCTGGTTTTCCAAACGACCCAAGAGTGGGAAAATAGCGATTTGGGCTTGCACCCGATTCAAGTTGCTTTGCAGGTTGCGATTCCTGAGTTGGATGGTGCGATCGAACCGATTATTTTGTCGGGAAGAGATGGCGCAACTGGCAAGGCGATCGCCCTGCAAGACCGAATCGAAGCAATTTCCCAGCGCGCCATGAAATGGGCAATGCTGCGCCGCAAACCTAAATTAGACAAGAAAGTTGCCATCACAGTTTTCAGTTTCCCTCCCGATAAAGGCAACGTCGGAACAGCCGCTTACCTCGACGTTTTCGGCTCGATTTACGAAGTATTGAAAGCCCTAAAAGGTAACGGTTACGACTTGCCAGAACTGCCGGAATCTGCCGAAAAGCTGATGCAAGAAGTCATCCACGACGCCACAGCCCAATACCAAAGTCCTGAGTTAAATATTGCTCACCGGATGTCTGTAGCTGAGTATGAAGAATTCACTCCTTACTCGGAACGCTTGCAAGAAAATTGGGGCCCGCCTCCGGGACATTTGAACAGCGACGGACAAAATTTGCTGATTTACGGCAAACATTTCGGCAACGTGTTTATCGGAGTGCAACCTACCTTTGGATACGAAGGCGATCCGATGCGGTTGTTATTCTCTCGTTCCGCCAGCCCGCACCACGGTTTTGCTGCTTACTACACATATTTGGAGCGCATTTGGGGTGCGGATGCGGTGCTGCACTTCGGCACTCACGGTTCCCTAGAATTCATGCCCGGCAAGCAGATGGGAATGTCGATCGATTGTTATCCTGACAGTTTGATTGGCAAAATTCCTAATCTCTATTATTACGCCGCCAACAATCCCAGCGAGGCAACTATTGCCAAGCGCCGCAGTTATGCTGAAACAATTTCTTACTTGACTCCTCCGGCGGAAAATGCTGGTTTGTACAAAGGTTTGCAGGAACTCAGCGAGTTGATTGCTTCCTATCAAACTTTGAAGGATACGGGCCGGGGCGTGCCGATTGTGGATGCGATCGTGGAAAAATGCCGTTTGGTCAATTTAGACAAAGA
>NZ_JADEXD010000238.1 GCF_015207285.1 Tychonema sp. LEGE 07203
TAGCAATTTCAACGAAAGTGGATTGATATCTCGAAGTAAAAACATATAAAACCTCTTTGGATACAACTTGATATTTGTAGTATATCATATTAGTTGTTTGTGTAATTAATTTTGTTTAACTACTTACGACCCGCCACAAACGCATACTTTCCATCAGCCGTCACCGTTACAGCCACCCCCTCATTCACCTCAAAGACATTGTTATTATCAGTCAGGGTTAAATTCGTGTAGAGAGTTGTGGGAGCCAAATTGAGAGGGTTATCACTCACCGTCAGCACCCCAAAACCGCTTCCGTCTGTGTTCGGGTTACCATTGGTAAAAACCATTTTGAGCGGGTCAGGAGTTGCAGCCAACCCCCAAGCCCCTGTAGGAGTCAAAACCTTTCCAATTTGCTCCCACCACTTCCGAGGGTTAGAATTCGGAACCGTCGGTTTGTCTTCTGGGTCGATATTCACAGCGTAAATATTACTATCAGCCGCAGTAGCAAACAGCTTGCGCCCGTCACTGCTAATCGCAATCTGGCGCAGTCCTGACTTCGCATCAACTGAGATAGTCTGGACAACTTGGTTGTAACTTAGCGAGTCTGGATTGACATCCAGAACATAAATGCTTCCCCGCCCCGAGTCCGCGATGTAAGCATAATTATTCCAGCGGTCAATAGATATCGCCCCAGGAGACGCACCACTGGGCAAATTAATATCATCGACATCTGCTGTCGAAGCATCAGCATCCACCTCCCGCCGCGCCAGCAAATCAACCACAGCTACCCGCCCCGTCCTCTCCAAAGGTACATAAGCGCGAGTCGCATTACTCGTGACAGCTAACTGTCCCGGACGGTCTGTGACGCTTGATGTCCCCACCGATAAATCCTTGGGAGGCTTCTGTTGCGGGTCCGACGGACTCTGAACTGAACTCAGGGCATCAATTACCCTAATTTTGTCAGCACTCCGCTGTGCTACCAGTATCAAATCTGAAAATACAGGCTCTAACTGAAGGTCTTCAAAACTCGAACGCTTGACCACATCAGAATCAAGAGGGCCTGGACCAAAACGCTCTTTCTGCTGCCGCGACAGTACAATTTCCGACTCGCCCAGAGGTACGCTGATAGGAGCTTTTACCGCCACTTTATAGCGGTTTTCTCCAAGTGCGCTGCTGAGTCCCGGCACAACAGTACCAGAGTAATTCTTACCTCCCACTTTGAAGTCAACATTCAAATCCCCGAAACTCGCGCCCAGATTGCCGTTGAGTCCATTGAGGAAATTGCTGCCTGTTAAAAATATCACAGGCTCGCTGTTGGAGAACTTCAGTTCTGCTGACTCCAGCGACGGCGGTTCAAGGGGAACTGCTAACCCAGTGTCAGGCCCATTGAGAACTGCTGAGACTTTCGGCACTCCTTCTGTATTCAGTTGTACCTGAGCCGTAGTGACGACAGTTTCCCCAACTTTGGGAATTCCGATTACTGATAGTGGCTGGTTTGAAGCTTGCGCCAAGTAAGCTAATAGTGAAGTTGTTGCCTCGAATTGATTCTCTGTGGCGGAGACTGCACCAACTCCACCCGTTTGTGATCCTAAATAACTATTGTCAAAGTTGAGATTACTTGAAAGGTTAATTAGTCCAGAATTAGCCTTTGTGCTGGCCTTCACAATTGAACTAACTGATGGCATTCCTGCGGGCAATAATCCAATTGTATAAGTACCGCTTTGTGTCACTCCTGGAAAGGGTGGGGAAGTGGTGCGAATCATTCCGTCTGCACCTACTACTCCTGATTCTTGTATCAGCCAACTATCGTTCCAGCTATCAGCCCCAGCCGGCAGCGACCCCTTCCGCATAAATAAAACTTCGGTGCCGACTGGTACGCCAACTGGGGCTGGAATTGCCAATTGGACGGGTAGATTCAAGGGGGTGTTCCCCAAGTCCAAATTAAATCCCCCCGCAAATTCCATGCTGTCGGGGAATGGTAGTGGCAATGAATTGCTGCTAAGCGGTGTCAGGTTGACTGTTGTATCCTTGGTTAAGGCACCAGGAGCTACCATTACGAATGAGCCGTCACTGGCTTGCACTACTCCGCCATCAACTCCCAAAATCGCCGGGCCCATCAAAGGCGTTTTTACCCGCACTGGAACTACCTTTTCTGCCGCTCCGTCGATAACGGTGACGCTAGCAATTCCTTCGCCTACAGCAGTAATTACGCCATCTGAATTTACTTGCAATACATTGGGGTTGCTGACGAAGTAGCGAGTGCCGACAGAGCCAAATTTCAGGTCTGGAGAGTCAGTAAGACCTTCAATTCCTACCAGTAAAGAGCGCTTTACTCCTGTTGTTAAAGTTACTGCTTTGGGGTAAACATCCAAACCGTAAATCTCTGCAAGTAGCGCATTCCACTCGTCATCGTTGGCAGGAATTGGCATTTCGCCTACTCGTGCTGCTGTTACGGCTTGAATGTTGTTGTGGGAGGCTGTAAAAATTGAGGTTCCGTTGGCTAATCCTGTGATTTTTCCAAAAGCGTCAATGGGTGCTATTTCTGGATTTAATGATGTGTATGTTAAGTAAGAATCTGGCAGCACTACGCCTTTTTGGTCGGCGAAGTCTCCGAGCACAACTAATTTTGTATTGTCTCCTGGATAAAGCTGAGGGTTGCGATTGGCGAAGTCTAAGGAAAGTAGCGGGGCTCCGCTGACGTTGACTGTTACTTTTGCTGGTATTCCGGTGTTATAGCCGTCGCTGGCTATGAAGTCAAAGCTGGCAATGCCTGAGAATCCGGGTGTGGGTTTGAAGGTTGCTGTTTTGGTAATGGGATCGAATTTTACAGTACCGTTAATTGGGTTGAGCGTGTTGTAGGAGATGGGGTCGTTTTCGGGGTCTGTTGCTTTACCGATTAAGGGTATAATTGTTTCCAATTCTGCATGGGTGTTGGTTGAGAATGGGGAGGTGACTGGTGGTTTGTTGGTGATGAAGCCGAAGTTGTTGTTAAGGAGAGTTTGGTCGGCTGAGTTGATGATTCCATCACGGTTGAGGTCGAGGTCAATGGTATAACCGGGGTCAGTCGCCGTGCGCCCTAAAGCATTCTCTAGGAGTTGTCTGTCAGTGGCATCAACTCGGCCGTCGCTGTTGATGTCGCCTGCTACGTTCAGTTTTAGAGTGTATGCGCCACTCGATGCACTGTTCAAGTTAAGCAGGTTTAAGCCAGAACGATTGATGGAAAATAGGGAATAGTTACTATTTGTATTGGTTGATGTGAGAATTGGTGTGAGTTTACCTACTTCTGGCAGTTCAGGTAGTCCTTGACTGCCGTCTTTTGATTCGACTGAAATCCCGACGAGTACAGTGTCCGAAACTGTGGAATTGAGTTCGGAATTGGTGATGTTAAAGGTGTATTGGTTAGCTTTCCCTGTTTCGTTATTACCTGATGCTGTTTTGGCTGTAAATGTGTAAGCGCCACCTAAATCGGTAGGTACTTTATTATTGGTTCCAGGCGGATCGACGGGCAGTATAATTGGGGGCGGCAGCGTATCAAAAGCTCCTTGAATGTTAGGCCCTGGTGTTGGTGTTGGTGGTTGATGCAAGCCCAATGGGTCAAAGTCAATAATTGGTGGCAAGTCGCCATCGGGGGAAGTTGGGCAAGTACCCGCACCGCTATCTGCAAATAAGTGTAAATTTGTCGCGTGGGCTAGGGTGTGATGAAATTTTTGGGCCCAGTCTGAAAGGTCAAAACTTAGAAAACTTAGAGAGTTGAGAATCTGATGCAGGGCGTCATGGTCATCGACACCACCGGGGACTAGGGCGCTGGGGGTGATGATTCGTTCCAAGATGAATGTCTTTTGCGGGCGACGAGTTTTTGGGGGAGAGTTCTCAACCCCTTTATTTTTGCGGACTTGAAAGCCTTTTGAATGCCAACCCATACACTTAAGCCCCCGTTTAGTAGTGACCTTGAAAACCCAGGCTGTTAATTGAGTATATTAGTTAACTACGTAGATTTGCAAATTAGCTAATTAAACATTTCCATATAAATCATGCAGCGATCGCAACTTGTAAACACAATCTTGTTTTTGGTATTAATTCATACCAATTCAAATTATGTATAGCCAGATACAAATTGCTGACATTGCCAATGTTTTTCTGTGCAGCCTACAATTTATAACTCCCAACATCATGCAAAATGGTGAAAAATTTGCACGCATAGAAAGTCAAGAAAAATTGTGCCCCGGCTTGACTCAGGAAGAGGGGGAATCTATATCTAAAAATCCGAGTGAAGATTCTCGAACAATTTTTTCTGGTCCAAAACTCAAATCAACGGTACAGTGGATACCGCACCCAGACGGCTATTGGATACTCCGCAACTCCGAATGCGTAACTTGCTTGCAAGTTGACAATTCTGACAAAGAGGTAATGTCACAGTTTGGCTTCAAGCCGATCGGCGATATCGCATCGGAATATGACATTACTTTGGAGGATTTGCAATACTTGCTGCGGATGCTAGCAGAAACGGGAATGTTAGAGGGCACCCAACCTCAAAAAACACCCCCAAACAGATTCAACATTCAGCAATTATTGTCTTTCCAAATTCCCCTGTTCAATCCCGATGCTTGGCTAACCAAACACACAGGTAAACTCCGCTGGATTTGGACGTGGCAATTGAGCTTTTTTCTGTGTGTTTTAATCGGTGCTTCTCTGGCTGTATGGCTGGCTTTGGGTGACGAGGTTTCTGCTTCCAATCAACAGGTTTGGGCAACTGGGGAAATTACAACTCTGTTAACATTTGTGCTACTGATTATGGTAGTAGTTGGTCTGCACGAATTAGGTCACGCTTTTACTTTGAAGCACTACGGCGGTATTGTCCCAGAAATGGGGCTGCTGTTTTTGTGCTTGATACCGGGATGCTATACGGATACCACAGATCAGTACAGTTTAGTGAGGCGGAAACAGCGTGTTTTTGTAGTAGCAGCAGGCGTGTTGGTGCAGGTGGCTATCTGGGCTTTATCGGTTTGGGTTTGGGTTTTGTCTAAGCCTAACCCTGGTTGGCATTTTGCTAGCTATTTGCTGATGGTAGCTACGCTTGTAACTGTAGTTTTTAACCTCAACCCTTTGAATAAGTTTGATGGCTATTATTTGCTAGTTGCTTTGACTGGGATTAACAATTTGCGATCGAGGTCTTTTCAATTTTACGCTCGTTTGCTGCGGCGAGAACAGATTTGGGAAGAGCCTTCAGACTGCTGGACTTTGGCTGCTTATGCTCCTTTTAGCATAGCTTATACGGTCTGGTTTGTAGGTTGTCTGTTCTCTGCTGTTGTTCGTTTGGCGGTGCAAAATATGCCGATGTTTATCGATTTTTCTAAGTTTAACCTGCCGTTTGGCAGTTAAACAGGACTTACGGATTGCAAAGAAGAGTGATTATTTAGGAGTGTGTCGCAATGAACGGATATCAAAAGTTAGGAATGGCGGTTGTTTCTGGGGTTCTTAGCTTGACTTTTAATGAGTTGGTAATTCCTGTACAAGCTGCTGTTCTCACGCAAACTTATACGGTAAATTTGAAGCAGCAGCCAGTTAATAGTACGCTGAATGGGGTGTTTCCTAAGTTTAATTCGCTGTTGGGGACGCTGTTAAAGGCTTATGTTACAGTTCAGTCAACGGTTAACAGCGATATCAGTATTGTTCCTGCTAGCAATTTTACTGGTACTGCGGTAACGAATGCTCAAATTGCTGTGAGTTTACCGAGTTTAAAAGCTGACCCCAATTTGGTTTTGAGTTTGTTTGCAAATCCGCCGGAAACGAGTATTGAATCGGGGGCTGCAGGGGCTAGAGGTGGGAGTGCGAGTGGTACTGTTTCCAGGAGTTACAGTTCGTCGCAGTCTCTAAATATGTTTAGTGGGTGTGCGGGGGATTTAATTGCTGCTAGCATTGCGGCAATGGGTACTGTGAGAGTTTTAGGCACGCCTGGAACTGGTACTTATGCGGGTAATGTGACTACTGATTATACTCTTGCTCTCACTTATGAGTATGAGTCTGATACTGTGCCGGAACCGAATACGATCGCAGGTGTTGGTTTAGCTTTTGGCTTGGGGTGCTGGTGGAAGAGGAAAGTGGGGAAAAAAGTTTTTAAATAAGATTGATCCCACATTCCGCACCCTAACTGTCACATGGGGATGGAGGTGGGTTCTGTGGCAGCGATTGGTGGCGTTTGCTAGGTCATTCTGAGTACAAATACTTAAGCAAGTGCTGTTTGAGACACAAGCTGA
>NZ_JADEXD010000239.1 GCF_015207285.1 Tychonema sp. LEGE 07203
TTAAGAGACACTATCTGGATTGTGGAAGATTATTTACGGCAAATTGGTTCGTCGCGGGCAGAAGTTGGCGGGGTGGGCTGGCAAAATTTGTTAGAAATAGCGGAAAAGTTAAAAATTCAAGTTTCTCAAGTTAATGAAGCGAAGGAAAGTTGGTTTGACGATGAAAATTTTATGTCTTACGACTTGGTGCTAAACCGAGATCGGCTTGAAGAAATTCTGGAATCCCGGCAGTTATTAGAACAGTTGCGGGAAGCTTTAGATGAACTGCTGAATATTGCACGGGGAAAAGGTATTAGCAAAGCAGATATCGAACAGGTTTTGCTGGTAGGAGGAACTTCTTTAATCCCGGCTGTATCTAATTTGGTGGTTTCCTATTTTGGACGGCAAAAAGTGAAAACCGATCTGCCTTTTGAAGCTGTGGCACAGGGTGCTTTAGCGCTGACAGAGTTAGTAACTGTTGACGATTATTTGCGTCACAGCTATGCAATTCGTCTTTGGGAACCTTATGCTAAAGTTTATACTTATTCGCCGATTTTTAGCAAGGAAATGAAGTATCCTTGTCAAAGTTCTGAAGAGTTGACGCTGCAAGTGGCAATTGAAGGGCAAAGGGAAATTCGGTTAGATATTGGGGAAGTTGCGGAGGTATCGCAAGCGGAGGTTATTTTTAATGAAAAAGGGCAGATGACGAGCAGTTTGCTCAACAAACAGACGGATTTTCGCTCTCTGGAAAGCCACCATCAGGAGGTTTGCGTGGCGCATTTGGACCCGCCTGGGGTGTTGGGTATCGATCGGGTTTCGGTAAGTTTTGAGGTGGATGAAAGGCGGGTTTTGTTGGCGACGGTGCGGGATTTGGTGACTGGTAAGGTTTTGGTGGATAGAGGGGCGATCGCCAAACTGCAATAATGATAAAATTTTTAGATAACATTCGGACTTTGACATCGCTACTCCACAAACTCTCGTCCGGATGGTGCGCTGACTGAAGAATATTCACTTAAATCAAATTTATGCTGCCATGAAAAAGCAACAAAATAAATTCAGCCACCTGACGGCAATAGAAAGAATTTACCTGTCATTCCCCGCCAGATTTTTATTGGATAAAAATTTGCTGCGAGGTAAAGTCTTAGACTTTGGGTGCGGCTTCGGCAGTGATGTTAAATTGTTGCAGCAAAAAGGCTTGAATATTGCGGGTTATGACCCTTATTATTTCCCGGAATTCCCCGAAGATAAATTTGACACAATCATTTGCTTTTATGTTTTGAATGTTTTGTTTCCCGAAGAACAAGCTAATGTCCTGATGGAAGTTTCGCATTTGTTGAACCCGGGAGGTAAGGCGTATTTTGCAGTCAGAAGGGACTTGAAAAAAGAAGGCTTTCGAGAACATTACGTGCACAAAAAACCGACCTATCAGTGCATTGTAAAACTTCCGTTTAAGACTGTTCACTTAGATGAGTCTTGCGAAATATACGAATACGTGCATTACAACCATCAAAGAAATTCAACTAATTACTGCATATTCTGCAATCCCTATAAAAATCTAACTTTACTAACTGAATCGGCCACAGCTTATGCGATTTTTGACGGCTATCCTGCCAGCAAAGGTCACGTTTTAATTGTCCCGAAACGTCATATTGCTAATTATTTTGAACTGCCGTTTCGAGAGCAGTCAGCTTGCTGGTTTATGGCGAACAAGGTGCAAGAGATGTTAATTAAAGAGTTTCAGCCTGACGGTTTTAATGTGGGTATCAATATCAACAAAGATGCGGGGCAAAGCCGCAGTCACGCTGCTATTCATGTTATTCCCCGCTACAGGGGCGATGCGGGGAAGAAAGGCGGGATTAGGTATGTGATTCCCAAGAGTGAAAAATAAAAGTTAGTCAATTGTGAAATGGATTTTTTTTTACCGCAGAGGCGCAGAGAACGCAGAGGAATAGAGAAGAGAGCAATTCATAATTTTTGTAAGGATTGTTATATTTGAGCAAACGGCGAGCAAAATCAGGTTAAAATGTGTTTGCCAAGTCTCGAACTACATATTAGCAGTAATTTGGTGGTCTGTTTATGTCTAAGCGCAAAAAGCAAGAATGGCTCAAGGAAACTCTAGAGCTAAAAGAAAACCACAACTGGAAGTCAAAGCCGGGAACTCGGATTTTTGTAGCAGGGAGAGGTGCAGTCCGCTTTGATGTTCCCCAAGATTGGCATTTTGAACCTGATACTAAGTCGTTCCGGTTTACGGATAAAAAGCCGCCGGATGATGATTGTTGTTTGGAGGTTTCGTTTAATTTGTTACCTCCTGGTAATTGGGGAGAATTTCCTCTTGTACCGCTCTTACAGAAGATTGTTGAAGATGATACCAGAAATCCGATCGCTCCTGGGGAAATTATACAGTTGAAGCGGCAAACTGCTCGGGTTGTTTGGACTGAGTTTAAGTTTATTGACCCTCCAGAACAGCGGGAAGCTTATTCGCGAATCTGTATCGGATTGGGTTCTAATGTTCAGTGTTTGATTACTTTTGAATATTGGGTTGATGATGCTGAACGTGTGACTCCTGTCTGGGATACGGTGATGGATTCGTTGGTTTTAGGGTTGTTTATTAGCGACCCTCGAACGGGTTTCGCACGTCCTGATTAGGTTTTGGGCAAGGGAAACCATCCAGATTAGATATCGTATCCACGATCGCCTAGGCCGCGCTCTATTTGTTCTGCTTTTAGGGGCGATCGCACTTTTGGCGCATCAAGCTTTTATTGGGAAATCAAATTATTAGTCAAGTAAATCGGTTTGCCCGTTAGCGAAGCTTGCAGCTATGGGATCGCCAATTCCCCGCAAAATAGTAACACAAGTACCGTACAATAATCCCACCATCCCGCATCTATTAACCCCCCAGCCCATGCTTTGCGATTACCTAGTACAAATCCTCACCGCCCGCGTCTACGATGTAGCCCAAGAAACTCCCCTAGAATGCGCCCCCAATCTATCAGCACGACTCAACAATCAACTGCTGCTAAAGCGAGAAGATATGCAGTCTGTATTTTCCTTCAAACTGCGGGGCGCGTACAACAAAATGGTACAACTGTCGCCGGATTTGCTAGCACAAGGTGTGATTGCAGCTTCTGCCGGCAACCACGCCCAAGGAGTCGCCCTCGCCGCCTGTCACTTGGGAACTCGCGCCATCATCGTGATGCCGGTAACAACGCCGCAGGTGAAGGTAAATGCGGTGATAGGGCGCGGTGCAGAGGTGGTTTTGCACGGGGATACATACGATGATGCCTGCGCCTTTGCGCGCCAATTAGAGGCGGAAAAAAACATGACTTTTATTCACCCTTTTGACGATCCCTACGTGATTGCGGGACAGGGTACGATCGGCATGGAAATTCTGCGGCAACATCAAAAACCAATTCACGCGATTTTTGTGGCAATTGGTGGCGGTGGACTGATTTCGGGAATTGGGGCTTATGTCAAGCGGTTGCGGCCGGAAATTAAGATTATTGGTGTTGAACCTGTGGATTCCGATGCGATGAATCAATCGCTAAAAGCTGGCAAACGGGTGCGCTTGTCGCAGGTTGGTTTGTTTGCTGACGGCGTGGCGGTGCGGGAAGTTGGGGAGGAAACTTTTCGGCTTTGTCAGGAGTATGTGGATGAGATTATTTTGGTGGGTACGGATGATGTTTGCGCGGCGATTAAGGATGTTTTTGAGGATACGCGATCGATTTTAGAACCTGCTGGCGCATTGGCGATCGCAGGTGCGAAAGCTTACGTAGAACGGGAACAAATTGCAGGGGAAACATTAATTGCTGTTGCTTGCGGCGCGAACATGAATTTCGATCGCCTGCGTTTTGTAGCAGAAAGGGCAGACTTTGGCGAACAGCGAGAAGCGATTTTTGCAGTGACAATTCCCGAACAGCCGGGAAGTCTCCGCAGGTTTTGCGAATGTTTGGGCAAGCGCAATTTGACTGAATTTAGCTATCGAATTGCGGATGAAAAAGCAGCACATATTTTTATTGGCGTGCAAATTCAAGACCGCGCTGATGCGGTTAAAATAGCCGCAAATTTTGAAGATTGCGGTTTCAAAACTTTGGATTTAACTGATGATGAATTAACAAAATTGCACTTGCGCCACATGGTGGGCGGCCGTTCTTTCCTGGCCAAACACGAACTGTTTTACCGCTTTGAATTTCCCGAACGTCCGGGTGCGTTGATGCAGTTTGTGGGTTCGATGAGTCCTAATTGGAATATCAGCGTTTTTCACTATCGAAATAATGGGGCTGATTACGGGCGCATTGTGGTAGGGATACAGGTGCCGCCGGATGAGATGCAGGAATGGCAGGCTTTTTTGGATACCCTGGGCTATCAGTATGGGGATGAGAGTCAGAATCCGGCGTATAAGTTGTTTTTGGGATAGGGGTTTTTGAGTTTGTGAAGGAGGCGGTTGAAACCGCTTCTTGTCAAACTTTCCTATGCCTCTGCAGACTAAGAGATTGGACGGGAACAATCTCATGTCTGGTTTTCGACGCATCAAACTTCCGATCGCAAATTCAGCAGGTGCTGAACGCTAAATCCGGTTATTTGGGCTGTAGTTGCGTCATCTAGGCGATCGAGTAACTGCCGTGCGATCGCCTGTTTTTCTTCTTGTCGAGCTTCTTCAACAGCTCTAATTATAGCTCCTTGTTGGTCGTAAATAAACATTTCTCGCGGTTCGATATCCGCCAATTCATCAGGGGTTAAATTAACGTGATTTGCGATATTTCAATACCTTCTCCAACAATTTGGTAAAAAATGATGTAGTCCATCAACGGTATCCCTCGCAAACCAGGAGCAAACCGATCGTAGGATCGTCCCAAATACGGAAACTCGGCGAGATGCTGACATTTTTTGCCAAAACCTTCGACAAAGCGATCGCCTGCATCTATGCTTTGCTCTAGAAAATAATCAGAAATTAGCGATCGCCCATCTGCAATCCCAAGCATCGCACTTTGTGACTAATTCCAAAAGGGATCTCGACCTTCGCCCGTGAAAAAGGAGTTAAGGGATCTCGCACCTTGTAGTTTATCAAGGCTAAGCAGCCATCGGGCAAAGGCTCAGAGTTGAACAATCAACTTTAATTCTCGGCCGCAGTTCAACTTGAACTAAAGTTTTGAATTCTTCATTTTTGGGGGCTACTAAAAATTCTAATTTACCGTTGATATAATCATTAATTTCAATAAAGTCCACGAGTTCAAAACACATAATTCCCACAGTGGAATCGGCTATTTTTAATTCAATTTGAACGGATTTTTGGATGATATTTATTCCAAATTTGAGGGTAACACCTAATGAATCTGTCACTTCATAACACCAATAACCATCGGAGGGGTGGGATTTTTTTGGTTCTTCACAAAAGAATTCCAGAAAAGCTAGTTCATCAAATCCACCATGCAAATTAATTTTTGCCATTTTCTTACCTAAGATATTGAGTCATTTTCCATAGATTATAGCACTGAGAAAGCGGCGCGTTCCATCTGGCAAGACTTCCCATGAACTTTGAAGTTGGGCAAATTTTCCGGTTCTGCCCGGTAACAGCGAATCTCTAAGCTCTGTATCTATTGTACCCTCTTCTCCTGTAGTGTGGTTTGTATAAATACTAATAAAACGCTCAACAATATTACTTTCTTCTTGTACTGCTCGAGCGAGATGAGTTTGAATAAATTGACGTGATTCAGAATCGTCATCAAATCCCAAGCGATTTAGTTGTTGTCTATTTTGTACTGCTCTTTTTGAGTTATGAGAGTCTGGCTTTATGTTGACATTGAATAAGTAATCAAGTTTGCGATCGTTAATGATGCAGGGTATTTTTGCGTCGGTCGATCGATCCGATTGTGTCAATGGCTGATTTTTAAAATATAGATTTTGGGAATTGTAGGATTATATCATTTTTGAATGACAAAAAGAGCGATCGCCCATCAGCACTCCCAAGCATCGCACTTTTTGACTAATACCAAAAGGGCGAGATCCCTTAGTTGATAAAAAGGAGTTAAGGGCGATCGCGCTTTTTGACTTATTCCAAAAGTGCGATCGGGAGCATAACAGTTATGCGATCAGTATAAATACTGATGATAATTTAAGCTGCTGCTTTGAGATTGACACCAATCATTCCATTTAAGTAAGCTACTCGATGAGCCAAGACTTGCGGCACATTTTGCTCATTCCATTGTGCCCCAGAAATTT
>NZ_JADEXD010000240.1 GCF_015207285.1 Tychonema sp. LEGE 07203
CTACCAACTCAGGCAGCGTTGCTGATTTAACTGCTGCTGGGAACACTTTCCCCGTCGCCTTTAACAATTTCGGTTCTGGTGCTGGCGGTTACAACTTCAGCACTCCTGTGTTGTTTACTGGAGATGCGAGCGGTAACAGCGTCACTGGTACTGAGTTCTCCGATATTTTGAACGGTGGCTCTGGTGCTGATATTTTCGACGGCGGCGCTGGTGATGACAGCATCTCCGGCGGCGCTGGTAATGACAGTCTCTTTGGCGGCGCGGGTAGCGATACTATCAGCGGCGGCGACGGGAATGATACTTTAACCGGCGGTGCGGGAACTAATGTTCTCAGCGGCGGGCTTGGTGCTGATGTGTTCGTGTTCACCGGAACTACTGCTGGTGGCGGGGATATCATTACCGATTACAGCATTGTTGATGATGTAATTAACATTGACCAGTCTGCTTTTGTCGGATTGGGAGCAGTCGCCGGGCCTTTGGGTTCGAGTTTCTACTCTTACAGCAGCACAGTTTCTGTAACTGCGCTAGAAGCAACTTTAACCGGGCCGTCGATCGTGGCTATCTACGACAGTTTGTCTGCATCTACTAAGCTGTATTACGATAGCAACGGTTCTACGGTTGGTGGCAACAGTTTGTTTGCTACTGTGAATGTCGATTTGGGACTTTCTGGTAATTCTGAATTGGTCTTGTTCTAAAGGGCAAGAATTCCGATCTGAATATCGGCGGTATGTGTGGGGACAAAGCATTGCTTTGTCCCAATAAAATAAGGACGCAGCAATGCTGTGTCCTTATTTTGTTTCTCAACCTGTCTTTATTTTGTTTCTAACCGCTGCCGCCATTTGCTGCTAATAATATCTATCACCGTTACTACAACTAACAGCACTAACATCATTGTTGTTGCTTTATTGTACTCAAAAGACCTGATATAATTGACCAATTCAAAACCAATGCCGCCAGCGCCCACTACTCCCAACACCGAAGCCGCCCGAATGTTGTACTCGAACATCCACAGCGTATAACCCAATGCTAGCGGCAATACCTGCGGGAAAATTCCGTATTGCGCTACTTGCAGCCAAGATGCACCGACTACTTGCAAGGATTCGACCGATCGCGCTTCTACTGATTCGATCGCCTCCTGATAAAATTTAGCAAGATAGCCGATAGTATAAATTCCCAGGGCTAAAGTACCCGCCGGCGCGCCCAAACCAGTCGCGGCCACAAACAGCAATCCCAGCACAATTGAAGGCACTGAACGCACGGCATTTTGCAATAAATTAGCCAACCAGCGCAACCATTTCGGTGCTATGTTGTGGGCGCTGCAAATAGCAATCGGTACAGAAATGATTGCTCCGATTGTCGTTCCCCACAGCGACATTTGAACTGTTTCGATTAAAGCTTTAATTGCTACGTCAATTATTTCGAGATTCGGCGGCCACAAGCGCGAGATAAAATCTGTCATGTAAGGCCAACTGTTGGTCAGGGTTTCTGCATCAATTTCTAGTCCTCGCAGCGCCCAACTGTAAAGTACAATTAAGGCTACTGCAATACCGATATTTTTTAGCCAGCCGTAATTTTTAGATAAATTATATGAGTTTTTTTCGGTCATTTGCGTTGATTTTTAATTTTTTTTTATTCACCGCAGAGGGCGCAGAGGGCGCAGAGGAAGAGTTGAGAAGAGAGGGGTTTAGACTGCTAGTTTGCGAGGTGTTAGTTGGCTGAATTTGTCGGACAGGTTGTGACATTTGCCATCATAAACTATTTGACCGGCATCGAGGACGATCGCCCGATCGGAAAAAGTGCTGGCCATTCCTAAATCGTGCAATACTACAACTACTGTCATTCCTTGTTTTTGGTGCAGTTGGGCGAGGATTTCCATTACTTGTTGGGCGGCGATTACGTCTAATCCGCTGGTGGGCTCGTCGGCGAGTAAAATCTGGGGGGATTGGATTAAGGCGCGGGCGATGGCGACTCTTTGCTGTTGTCCGCCGCTGAGCAGTCCGGTTTTTTGATATGCTAGGTCTTTGAGTCCGAAGTCTGCTAGTAAGTCAAATGCTCGATCGCGCTGCTGTTTCGGAAAACCCCACAAAGTCTCCCAAGTATTCAAATTTCCCAAGCAACCACAAAGCACATTGTCGATCGCCGCTGACTGTTTTACCAACCCGCCACCTTGAAAAATTAAGCCGATATCCCGCCGAATTTGTCTCAGAGTTCGCGGAGTTATGACTGTATCGTTAATCCGAATTTCTCCTGTTTTGACGGGCACTAACCCGACAAATGAACGGAGAAGTGTAGATTTTCCCGCACCGTTTAAACCGAGAAGCGCTACAAATTCGCCCTGTTTAATTTGGCAATCAATTCCGTTCAAAATCGGGCGGTTTAGCGCCGTTGAATAAGCTGTTTTTAATTGGCTGCATTCGATTGTCATAAGAAGAAGGAAGAAGGAAGAAGTCATTAGTCATCAGTCATTAGTCATCAGTCATCAGTCATCAGTTATTAGTCATCAGTCATCAGTCATTAGTTATCAGTTATTAGTGCTGTCGCCTCCGAGCTTTCCGTACAACGTCATCAGTCCGATGGAAGATGGAAGATGGAAGAAACAATTTTAGCTATTTTTATTAGTTTTTAATTGGGCGTGTTGATTTGGTAAATATTTGTCGCTCAACTTTGCCATTAATATATAGCCTTTCTCAAAAAAGTGAGGTATGCCCACGGCGGCCTATGCCCGGTTTGGCCTATGCCGCAGAGTACCTCATATGAGAGTTTGAAAGGCTATATTGTCGGCTTGATGGGTTACAATAAAATCGGTTCTTGGTGAGGACTTTAGTCCTTCTTTTTTTGCGGACTGTCGTCCTCACTGCGAACCTTTCCTCTCACTGCGAACCTTGATTTTAGGGTTCGAGTTTGGCGCGCACCAAAGCTTGGCGCAAGGTTGCTAAATGGCGCGTATGATCGACTTTTACCAATCTCTGAGAGTTGTACAAGCTGCGGAACAATTGATTGTTTGCTGGTTCGTTCATTTTCATGAAAGCATTAATCAGTCTTTCCCGCATCGGTGCAGGAATGCGATCGTCAATCACAATTCCGTGGGCTGGAACTCCCTTAACTTCTTGCAAAACTCGCAATCTCTTGCCTTCTTCTGCTGTAATCCAAGGCGGCAGCAAAGCATATTCCGAGACAGCTCCGACATCTGCTTGACCCCTTAAAACTGCTTGCAAAGCGCTGCTGTAACCGTCACCGTAGCTGACATTTCCGAAAAAACTATCCAATCTGTCCGGCCCTGTAACTAATCTTTGACCCACTAATTCTGAGATGGGAAAAATGAATCCCGAACCTGATGTTCGAGAGGCGAAAGCCATTTTTTTGCCTTTCAATTGTTCGAGGGTTTGCTTTGCTGAACCTTTGGGGCGCAGGGGACTGTCTTGGCGCACTACAAACACTGAATCGTAAGTGTTTCCGCCGGAATAATCGCTGCGAACTTCTGCTAAATACATCCGCGCTTTGGCTAATTGTTCTGCTTTTAATGCCGCGCGCCCTGCTACAAATGCTACATCTGCTCTGTTGGCCCTCAAAGCTTCGACGGCGGCGGTTTCGTCGCCGATGACTGCATCGACTGGCATTCCTATTTCTTTGGAAAGTATTTGCGCTACTTGATTGGCTTTATTTTGCAAGTCTGTAGCATCTCTGCGATTGGCAAATACGATTCTAATGCGATTGATCGGAGCTTGTGCTCTTAAATCTAGATCGCCCTGCTGCGTTGTTTGGGCGATCGCCTTTTGCCCGACTTCCACGGCAGTCGCTGTCAAAGCCCCCAACAGCAACAATCCTGCGCTAGCGCTTGCTAGCACTTTAAACTTTGCGTTCATTAATCTATCTCCTATGTAACTGCAACTACTTGATAATGTATACCAATAATCTTGATATTATGTTACAGCTCTTTTGATAATAAGTTGCAATTATTAAATAATCATTTCTGATATGTCATATAATTAGAAGTGATAATACTCTGACTTAATTTGTGGTATAATTTTTCACTGGCATCTGGCGCACAAAAAATATCACAGCCAACCTTGGTGATAAAAATCCCTTTCCCGTCAGTTTTGCCGATGTGGAGGCGGCAGCAAAGCGCTTGCAGGGCAAAGCTTTCAAGACTCTGGTGCTGACTTGGGGAACTCTCGGCAAACAGACTAATTGTCAAGTATTTTTCAAGTGCGAGAATTTGGGGCCCAGGGTTCGTTTTAATTTCGCGGTTTTCTGTCGGGATGCGCGGATACAATTGCTGGCGGCGCGCGCCGTCTTTAGGAAAATTGACTTTTCGGTACTGCTTGTGTAGAAGATATCCCAACTGTTGTGAAGGCGGAAATTCGCAAAATAATGTTTTTTGTCTGACAGAAAATGCAAGAGTTGGGGAATTTGTCAGCGGGGAAATGTGGATAATTAAAATCGATTTTTTACTGTAGTTAAGTCTGCCAATTTGTGCATCCGAAAGTTAGCCATTTCGTAAGTGCGAAAGTCCGCTAAGGGTTTAAACCCCTGACGGGCTTTGGGGCGATCGCTAAATATTTGGGAAATACCAAATATTAAGGATTGACAAATTTGAGCAAAGTCAAGAGTTCTCTGATAAAATACTTCCATAGCAAACTTTGATAGAACAGCACATGTCTTCAGAAACTAACTCAGCGCCTGCACCTACAACGGGTGCAGATGCGATCGACGTTGCGATCGCCTCGGGAATCGACTTTGACGGCACTCCGATTCCGAAAGCAAAATTAGACCTGTACGAGAAAGTAATGGGATTAGAAGCCGGCAGACAGCGCAGCGGCGTGTCAAACACCATGCGATCGCGCATTGTCCGAATCGGTGTCAAACATATCGGACAAGAAGAACTCGATAAAATGCTGGTTGCGGCCGACTTTGCACCACTGAAAGAGAAAGAAATTGCCTTTTATTACGGCGCTAAATAAATAGCATTCATCTTGGTTCGATCGTTCGGACTTCAGTCCTCAAAAAGATTGAATAAGGACTAAAGTCCGAACGATCGAACAAACTTTTGATATTACTCAGGTTTCAAATCCCGTTCCATCAGCCCCAAAACTGCTTGTTCGGGAGTGGTTTTACCATTTAATAAGCGATAAACTTGACGGGAAACGGGGACTTCAATGTCGCGACGCTCGGCTAAATCAATCAACACATTAGCAGTATTGACACCCTCAGCAGTGCTCTGCAATTCCTCCAAAATTTGCTCTAAAGACTTACCTTGAGACAATCCGAAGCCAACTCGATAATTGCGCGACAAAGGACTGTTGCAAGTAGCGAGTAAATCTCCCAAACCTGACAAACCGTAAAAAGTTTCGGCGCGAGCTCCCAAACGAACTCCTACCCGAATCATTTCTGGCAAAGCGCGAGTCAGCAAAGCAGATTTAGCATTAGTTCCTAATTGTAAACCGTCGCAAACACCAGCGGCGATCGCAAATACATTTTTTAGGGTTCCACCTAACTCAGTCCCCAGCGGATCTTCATTCACATAAACCCGAAAAATATCGGAACTGTAAATATTTTGCACTTGCTTCGCCGCCGCTAAATCCACACTCGCCGCCACCGTTGCAGCCGGCAATCCCTGCTGAATTTCTTCGGAAAGATTGGGGCCAGAAACTACGACTATTGAATTGTCAGGAAAGGCATTTTGCCAAATTTGAGACGGAGTGCGCGTCGTCGCAGGATCTAAACCTTTGGTGACAGTAACTATAATTGTACTCGGAGTTAAGTTTAAGGCAAGCACTCGATCGACTGTTTCCCCAACTCCTTTCATCGAAACTGCCGAAATCACAACATCCGCGCCAGTTATCACTGATTCTAGGCTAAAAGAACTGCGGCGCGACCAGGCATTAACTCGATCGCCCTTTTTGCCTCCCAGATTTGCCAGGGCCGAACCCCAAGCACCTCCGCCTAATATTGTCAAGCTTGCCATAAAATTTATTGATAAGGAAGAAGTCATTAGTCATTAGTCATTAGTCATTAGTCATTAGTCATTAGTCATTAGTCATTAGTCATTAGTCATTAGTCATTAGTCATTAGTCATTAGTCATTAGTCATTAGTCATTAGTCATTAGTCATTA
>NZ_JADEXD010000027.1 GCF_015207285.1 Tychonema sp. LEGE 07203
ACTCATTAAACCGAAGATTAGAATGCCGACTGTGACTAAGGTAGTCATTACGGGGCGGCGGATAAAGATTTCTGATAGGTTCATAATTATGAAGGAAGAGGGAAGAAGGAAGAAGGAAGAAGGAAGAAGGAAGTTCGGCAACGAGCAATGTACGGGATGTAACGGATGAGAGGAAGGAGGAGGGAAGAAAGAAGAAGGGAGAAGGAAGACGGAAGAAGTGGGTTGCTTATATTTTGCCTGCGGGTTTGTTTTTAGTTTTGCATATTGTCGGCTGGAGTTTGTACAATCGCCCCTTAATTCAAGAAGCCGGAACATCATTAAAAATTGGGATTATTCAAGGAAACATTCCTAACGCAATTAAGTTTGACTCAAACGGGTGGCGGCGCGCTTTGGAAGGTTACACCGCTGGATACAAAGAGTTAGCAGACAGAAAAGTCGATGCTGTGTTAATTCCAGAGACAGCTTTGCCTTTTATCTGGACAAACGAGTATCAGCGTTCCACTCTTTCCTTTTATCAAGCTATTCTCGAACGCGGTGTAGTGGCTTGGGTTGGAGGATTTGGACAAGAAGAAAACGGTCTCACTAATAGCTTATTGGCGATCGATCGCACTGGAGCAATTGTCGGTCGCTACGATAAACTAAAGCTAGTACCATTAGGCGAATACATCCCTTTTTACGAAATCTTAGGCGGGATTATAAATCGGCTGTCACCCTTAGATGCTCGTTTAGTACCAGGAAACTCAAAACAATTATTTGATACGCCATTTGGCCGCGCCATCGTCGGAATTTGTTACGATTCCGCCTTTGCTGAAAATTTCCGATATCAAGCAGCACAGGGAGGCGAATTTATGATTACAGCTTCCAACAATGCCCATTACAAACCGCCGATGCTGGCCCAACATCACGCCCTCGATGTGATGCGCGCAATTGAAACAGATAGATGGGCAGCTATCGCAACTAATACGGGGTACTCTGCTTTTGTAAATCCTCACGGCGAGACAATTTGGAAATCTCGACTCAATACCTACGAAGTCCGAGATGCTACTATTTATCGGCGAAAAACTCGGACTTTGTACGTGCGCTGGGGAGATTGGCTGACACCTTTATTGTTAGTTTTAGCTGGGTTGATGCGGTTGATTGTTAGAAATTAATCTTCGTAAAGGGTGTGCTGGTGGGGCGGGGGCGGGTTTATTGAATCTGTCTGCACTGTCAGGATTATTGGTGAATTCGACCCTACAGTTCATATCAAATCCGGTAGCATCGTCCTGTATTCATATCTCTATTCTCTCTCTCTGTGTCCTCTGTGTTCTCTGCGGTTAAATCACCTGACGATGCAACGGTCAACGATATCACTCGTTGCTTAGGTGCGTCGCTCGCTCAATTATCAATTTTTTTCAGTAATTTTCAATAGCGACGCACCCTACAGTGACTAATTCATCTGCGTTAATCTGTGTTAATCTGCCTGTATCTGCGGTAAAAAAAAGAAAATGTATAACCGCAGATGACAATTGATAGACGCTGATTCACGCAGATGCCCAGAAGAGAGATATGAATAATTGCCATGCTGACAGATTTGACATCAGGAGTCAGGAGTCAGCAGTCATTAGTCATTAGTTAGCAAGAAAGAAAAACCAGAAACTATGCCCAATGCCCAATGCCCAATGCCCCATTCCCAATTCCCAATAACTCCTGAATCTACTTATCTTGCAAGTGTTTGTGAACCCTAGGAGATAAACCAACTAAATCGTCAATATTGCGCTGCATGGTAACACAAATATTGTCCAAAGGCAAATCATTTGGATCGTGTTGGAAGGGATTTTCTATTTCTAGGCCAATTTCTTCGATGCCGAACAAAGTAAAACTAATTAAAGCTACAACTGGGCCGGTTCCCCAAGTCAAGTCCTTCACCATTTGAAAGGGCAGTGCACAACAGTAAAGCAACAATAGCTGTTTCAGGTGAATCGTGTAAGCCAAAGGGATAGGTGTCTTCAAAATCCGCTCGCAGCCACCTAATACATTAATCATAGAGTTTATTAACTCCTTCATAGCAGTTAACTGATAGACATCGAGGCAATTGCGCTCGTACTGCTCGTGCAAATAATCCTCAATCCAAAAAGCAATTTCTAGCGGCGGATTGTTCATCGACTTGAGCTTGTGATACTGCGACGGAGACATCAACGGCTCTAATTCGGAATTTACTACTTCTTTTCGCAAGTGCAATTTCATCGATACTGCAAAGGCAGGTAACAGGCGCAGGACTGACTTTTTGAGGGCGATATCCTGCGGGTCTTTTTCCTGAATTGCTACCCAGATTTGGCGCGCCAAATTGCGGACGTTGTTGACTAAAGTTCCCCACATTTTCCGACCTTCCCAAAATCGCTCGTAGGCTGTGTTTGTCCGAAAAACTAATAGTAAACCCAGCACAATACTCGGTACAATACTAGATAAAATGGGCAAGGAAACCGGCCATTTCAAAAAGTGCAGCAGGGAAATAAAAACTCCAAAGCCGCCGCACAGCAAAACCCGGGGCAAAATTGAGAGAATGACAGAGCCCCGAATCTGTAATGCAATTTTAAACCAAGACGGTCGATCGACATTCATGCAATTCTCCTGATAAAATTAAATCACTCGTCTGCGCCCAAAGTATTTTCGATTGGCGATTGACAAGGGCAGATGCAATCTGGGGGTTGGAACTTGGGTCTAAAATTGGGGGCTTTTCACAACTTATATCGGGCGCTAGCATTCCTATTTGCGTGCGGTGAGAGCTTCCGAAAAAAGCTTTCCTACAAACAACCTTTGGATTTTAACCAAAAAATTCATCTTTAGGATCGATCGCCAATGTCAAATTGATTGACTGATGCACTTAATTAGGTAAGATTGGTTGTGTATCTTTAGACATCAGCTTCCGTGCAAGAGCTACCGACATCTTTGCCCCCGAATTCTCCCCGATTGCCCAACCAACGGTGGCAAATTTATGCGCCTCAACCGCAGCAAGCCGAACAGTTTGCCGCCGAAATCGGTTTGTCGTCTTTGCTAGCACAGGTACTGATTAACCGAGGGATCGATTCTGTTGAAGAAGTGCAAGGGTTTATCGAACCGGAATCTCTGGTTTTGCCCGCGCCAATGGATGAGTTTCCCGATTTGGCTGCGAGTGTCAAATTGTTGCGGGAGGCGATTTCGGGAGGGCAGAAAATTGCGATTTGCGGCGATTACGATGCTGACGGGATGACGAGCACGGCTTTGTTGCTGCGAGCTCTCAGGAGTTTGGGCGCGAATGTGGACTATGCTATTCCCAGCCGGATGCGGGAAGGTTACGGGATTAACGATCGCATTGTAGAAGAATTTCACGCTGAAGGTGTCGCTCTGATTCTGACAGTAGACAACGGGATTGCAGCATTCGGGCCCGTTGCCAGAGCCAGAGAACTCGGTGTTAAAGTTATTATTACAGACCACCACGATTTGCCGCCAAAACTACCGCCGGCGGATGCTATTCTCAACCCGAAATTAATTGCGGAATCTTCCCCTTATCGCGGCTTGGCTGGGGTAGGTGTTGCCTATGTTTTGGCGATTACTTTGGCTCAAGATTTGCATAAAGTTGGTGGGTTGGTAAATCCGCTGCTGGAGTTATTTACTTTGGGAACTATTGCGGATTTAGCTCCTTTGACTGGGGTTAATCGCCGCTGGGTAAAGCGGGGTTTGCGACTGTTGCCTCACTCGCAATTGGCGGGGGTTCAAGCTTTGATTCAGGTGGCGGGAGTACAGGCGGGAAGTGCGGAAACTTTACCTCTTTTTAATTCAAAAAATCAAGCTAATAATACGTTAAAGCCTGAAGATATTGGTTTTCGGCTGGGGCCCCGGATTAATGCTGTGGGGCGGCTGGATGACCCTCAAATTGTGATAGAGTTGCTGACGACGGACGATCGCGAATTGGCACTCAAAAACGCGATGCAGTGCGAACAAATCAATCAGCGCCGGCAGGAGTTGTGCCAGGAAATTGAGCAGGAAGCGATTGCTTGGTGCGAGAAAAGTGCGATAAATTTGCAGCAGGAACGGGTTTTAGTTGTGGTGCAGCCCGGTTGGCACCACGGGGTGATCGGAATTGTGGCTTCTCGGTTGCTGGAACGTTACGGCGTACCCGTTTTTATCGGTACTTTTGAGGATGATGAGGGCGGGCACGGGGGCACCGCCCCTACAGCCTCATCCTCCTCCGCGCCCCCCTGCCCGCCCGCTAAAATTGTGCGGGGTTCGGCGAGGGGAATTCCTGAGTTTAATGTATTTGACGGGCTGAATTTTTGCGCTGATTTGTTAACTAAATTTGGCGGACATAAAGCGGCTGGCGGTTTTTCTATGCCGGCCCAGAATCTCGAACAATTTCGCCATCAACTGTCAGTTTTTGCCAATCAATGTTTGCAGCCGGAACACCTCAAGCCGCTGGTTTCTGTAGATGTGCGAGCGGATTTGGCTGAGATTAATCTCGATCTTTACCGACAAATTGATGCTTTGGAACCTTGCGGAATTGAAAATAAGGCTCCTGTATTTTGGACTGCTAATGTTTGCATCACTGAACAGAAAATTGTGGGCAAAGGAGGCCACGTTAAACTAACTGCAACTCAAGATGAAAAAGGCTCGGCTAGCGTGAAGGGGATTGCTTGGCGTTGGGGGGAATATTTTCCTTTGCCTCGGCGGGTTGATATTGCTTACCGATTGCGGGAAAATAGTTTTAATGGCAAGACATCGGTTGAGTTAGAATTGTTGGGTGTCCGCTTGCCTGCTAGTGCTGCGAGTTCGAGGCGGCAGGTGTTTGGAAAAGTTGAGTTTGATTATTGCGATCGCACTTATTCTTGCAGTCTGTCTCCCGCCGGTTCTCAAGAGGAGTTGAGAATTCGCAACTCTCAAGGGCAAGTTTTGGCTGTAGCGCCGGGACAAAACATCGGTTTGTTGGGCAACTCCCGCCAGAATGCTAGAGAAGTCGATATATCTTTACCTTTTTTTGAGAACTTGATTCAAACTGCTAAACACGCCCTGGGTATTTGATAAGAAAGCTCGTGTCGCAGGGAACATTGGCGATCGAGCTTTGGGAATGAGTGCATCATAATTTAAATTCAAAACTCCCAATTCTCGATCGCCCCCTAGCGCGCTATAATTACAAGTCTCCGCCTTTAGCTGCCAGCAGAAAAATTACGATCGGGCCGCTGAGCACGACGGCTGCGAGTAAAGCTACCTGAACAATGAGTTGGTAGTTTACACCGCCCAGGCCGCTGAAAAGATCGGTTATAAAGTCCATGTCTCCTCCTGACTGTAGTTATTAAGTCTAGATTGTTGAATTAGAAAATCCGCTTCTGATTTTACCGGGCTATTGTCCCTCTTGTTTAAGGAAATTTACAAAAGTCAACAAAATGTAAAGAACGATCGACCTCCCAGCGAGCCCAAATCAGGGTCAAAAACTGCTGTACCCATCGACAGGAAACAGGGAGAGACTCCGAAACCGGGATTTTCCGCCTCCGGCGCTGGCACTTGATATACTTAAAAAGCTCAAATCACCTGCGGTTTCGGATTTTTCCCGAGCCCCGGCCAAATCTCTAATCTTAAATCGAACCAACTATGGCGAATTGGCGTTGCGTAAAACAATGCGGTGCTTGTTGTTACCTAGAACCAACAGAGCGCCCTGACCTAGACGAGTATTTGTCTGCTGAGGAATTAGAGCTATATTTGAGCTTGGTGGGAGATGACGGTTGGTGTATCAATTTTGACAAAAGTACGCGAGAATGCGGAATATATGCCGATCGACCGCGCTTTTGTCGGGTAGACGAGGAAGTGTTTCAGGAGATGTACGGGATTGAGCCGGCCGAGTTGAACGATTTCGCGATCGACTGCTGCAAGGAGCACATTGAAGACCTTTACGGCGATCGATCTTTGGAGATGATCCGCTTCAACTCCGAAGTGGGAATTCTCGCCTTACCCGGCAATTAACCGCCTTGATGTTCCTTGAGGTTTTGTCCCTCCAGCTTTTTTGCCCGATCGCTATCTCAATCTAAAATCTAAAATAGAACGATCGTCTGGCGGTTTCTCCAGCCGATAGTGTCAAAATAAATAAATTACGGAAATATCGCGCAGTTGAGTTGAGCCATGAGCAATCGAGAGGGTTTTACAGGAGGATTTATTGCCGGAGCCACAATTGGAGGCTTGGTGGGCGCAGTTTTGGGCGCAGTGCTGTCGCGGCGAGCTGCTGAAGGTTTGCTGAGTGAACCTTTAGAAGCAAAGGCAAGAAAGATCCGCCAGAGGAAAGCCAGCCAACTCGAAGCCGAAGGGATGGAAATAGCAAGGCTGAGTTTGGAAGATAAAATTGCCCAGCTAAATCAGACAATCGATGACGTGCGGCTGGAACTAGGCGATGTCAACGGCAACGCGCCGGCCCCCGGCAGCGAAGGTTCGATCGCCCCAGACTCCTGAGTCAATTTAAAATTGTAGATTAGTATGCCAGTTGCATCCGGGCGAGCGACTTTCACGCGGGAATCTTCGCTCGCACAGCACGAAGGCAGAGACAAACACCAGCGAGCCGGAAAATCGCACTCCCAAACAACATTTGTACCAAATCGGGATGCTCCCACTCTCGCCCGCTCCCCAGCTATGCTAAGCTTAAAGCTGAAGCGTCTGTAAACTTTACTCAAACTTCAACCAGAATATTATGAGTTATTCCATAGGTCTTTTGGCAACCACGCTGTCCACATTCCTGCAAATCTATATAGTCCTAATGATTTTTAGGGTGCTGTTAAGCTGGTTCCCCAACATCAATTGGTACGATCCCCCGTTTTCGATTTTGAGTCAGCTAACAGATCCTTACCTAAATCTATTCCGATCGATTATTCCCCCCCTAGGAGGGATTGACTTTTCGCCGCTGATTGCATTCTTTTTACTTCAGTTCGGCTCGGAATTCTTGATCGGTCTTTTAACCAGCTTGCAAACAGCCTTGTAGTTAGAAAAGCTTAATTTGTTGAGCAGCCAGCGTAAATTGTTTGGCAGGCGTAGCTGCTGCAGGCAACTAAATTTTAGATTTGACATTTTTAGATGAACTCCCCGGTTAAAAAGCTGGGGAGTTATTTGTAAATTAGAAATCAGAAATTGCCAGCCACTCAACAATCTAAAATCTACAAGCGAAAATCGAAAACTGCATCGCAATTTCAGGGCAGCCAACCCACAATCTCAAATAGTTTTGTTAGCGGCGAACCACGCCAGTAAAACCTGTAGCCTTAAATTGCTTGAGCTTCAAAGGTGTTCGTTGATTGCTGGCTACCGAAATTCTAATTTCAAAATCGCTAACTCCGGGAGGAACTTCTGCGATGGAACCCAAGCGAGTCCGGTTTTGCATCACCGGATTTTCATCTGCATCATAAATGCGGCCGAAAATATCGGCATTGACAACAGGTTTACCGCTACTATTTTCCGCTTTTCCAGTAATCAAAAAGCAGTTAGCTTCCATAGAACTGCCGCTGGTGACTGTTCCTTCTGCCATTTCGGCCGGACATTCGCGATAAGCCAGATCCGAAAGTTTAATCTGCGTCAGAGCCCAAGCTGGTGGAGTGAATACCAAACTAAAAATTCCGATCGCGCAAGTAGCAAAAAAAAGACTGATAGCTCGAAATTTCATAAATTGCAGCGCAAGTATATTTTAACTCCCAGCTTAGCGCGAATTCACGATCTAATTTTCAACATCTTTAGGGAAACGCCGCTGTACCGTTTCCCTACCGCCAGACAAATAGCATCAGTCTAAGCCTAAATGCTGCCGCAGGGCTTGGCGCATCACATCGACTGGGACGGATTCTGTGTCCAGCCAAATTTTCAAGGCGGCTGCTCCTTGCTGAACTAGCATTTCGAGTCCGTCAATAGTTCGCGCCCCTCGAAGCTGCGAATCTTTGAGAAACTGAGTAGGATTCGGGGTGTAAATTAGATCGTAGACGATCGCACCTGCAGAAATTCGATCGAGCGCAGCAGCCGCCACCGGCGACTTTTCCCCCTGCGGGTGCATCCCCACAGGAGTCGTGTTCACCAGCAAATCCGCCTGGGAAATTAACCTTGACAAATTATCCCAAGCCTGTACCTGCAAATTCTGCACCGGCATCGGAGAATTGACCCAACTCTGCTTAAATTCCGCTAAATTTTGTTCGTTGCGGCCGACAACGTGAATCTCGGCACATCCCAATTGAGCGCATCCAGCCACAACAGCCCTCGCCGCCCCGCCATTTCCCAAAATTACCGCTACTTTCTGACTCCAATCGGAACCCCCCCTAGCTTGGTAAGGGGGGGGACTGGATTCGACAGCTTCTGTTTCGGAACCCCCCCTAGCTTGGTAAGGGGGGGGACTGGATTCGACAGCCGTATTGCCCCTTTCTAAGGGAGAAATCGCGTCTTTAGCCCCCCCTTGGCAAGGGGGGGTTGGGGGGGGGTGCAGCGGCGCGAGAAAGCCTTCAACGTCGGTATTTGTGCCGCACCAACCTTTTTCAGTCCGGTATACGGTATTGACTGCGCCGATCGATCGGGCGATCGGGGAAACTTCCGACAGCAGCGGTAAGACGGCTTGTTTGTGAGGAATCGTGATGCTAAATCCCCGAAGGTCGATCGCAGCAAATCCTGCAAGAGCAGCCTTTAAATCCCCTGGTTTTACCGGAAATGGGAGGTAAACAAAATCGGCTCCCAAGTGGGAAATGGCAGCATTGTGCATCGCCGGCGACAGAGAATGTTCGACGGGATAACCGATTACTCCGAGCAATTTAGTAGTGCCTTTAATCATTTTAGTCATTAATTATTAGTCATTAGTCATTAGTTGTTAGTTGTTAGTTGTTAGTTGTTATATCAATTCCTCTCTTCATCGTCCTGTATTCATTTCTCTCTGTGTTCTCTGTGTTCTAGTCAGGTTAAATCATTCCGATCCAACGGTCAACGTTATACCAAATCCTGCTACCATAAGCTGTTCGACATTCAAACTGCACTATTTGCAGGCCAGACACAATAATGCAAGGGGTTCAGGCAATAAATTTAAATAACTAACAGCTTACTGCCCTTATTCTTTAATCTGAGAAAAGTGAACTTTGTTTTTTTAGTAGTGACAGTCAACTGTCAACTGTCAACTGTCAACTGTCAACCATCAACTGTGGTCATAAACTCTTTAGCATCAGCCAAAATCGGATTGACATCAAACCAATAATCCTCACCATAACGGTACTCAAACACCCAGAGACTTCGCAGCAAGATTTGGTATTTAGTTTCCCCGCTGACAATTTTAGTAGCTGATACTTGGCGGAGCAATTCCCACTCATCCGGTTCGATCGCCAAAGTAAGCTGGTGACGGCGCTGGACGATCACATTTTCCAAAGTTTCCCGCGACAGAGGAGGGTCTTGTTTTTGCAGACAGCTATACAGCAGTTGCAGTAAATTGCGGACATGGCCCCCGCTAACTCGACACAGGCGATCGAGAGTTTCAGCAGAATCAAAAATTTTGTCAACCAAAGCATAGCGCCCAGATGGTTCCACCGTCGGAAAAGCCCGCGCCAGAACCATCTGCCGCAGCAATTCCACACCCTCAGAGCACTGAGAACCGTCGCTCAACTGCACCGGCACCATCGGCAAAACCTTCGGATCTACCCCAAAACGATTGGTCAACTGGCCCAAATCGTTAGAAAAAATCAGCACCAAAGGAATTGTATACACGATGTGGCAATTTAGTCTTGCCAACTGTTCCCCGCGATCGACAAACAGGTATTCCGGCTGCAAGCGCCCCGTCGGTTTCGCGCACAGGTGGATGCGATCGAGATTGTCAATAATCACCACAAGTCCCTGTTTCCCTTGACGTTTGAGTTCTTGATTGGCCGGTTCGAGCAACTCCTGATTCAGAGCCTCTAAAATTACATTAGTACGCGGCTCCAAATATTGCCGCAACTCCGATCGCAAATTCGGAGCATCTTTCGCCTTAGCCGTAATTTTCCCAATTCCCAGCGCCAGAGAAAATTCTCCCTCAGTGCTAGCATTTATTTCTCCAAAACCGGGAACATTAGCTTCAGCCCTCAAGTCGATTTGAGTTTGAAAAACATCAGCAACCCCTTTCAGCAAAGCTTTAAAACCCGTTGGTTGCAGCTTGATTTTCATTTTCTCAATGCTTTCGCTCACCTGACGGGCAACACTCAACAAAATGTCCGTAATATCGACATCAGCCATGTCTAAGTCTTTACTCGACTCAAAATAAACCACATGAAATCCTTGCTCCTGCAATTGAGCTTGCAGCCGCAGCAATTCTGTTGATTTACCAGAGCCGATGTGACCGGTGAACAACTGACAGGTAGGTGAATCTGGGGATAGACGGCTGATGGTGCGCTCCAATTGTTCTACGATTGTGCCGCCCCGCACTGAAGAGAAATCGATATAGTATTGTCGGTCTTCTTGATTTGCTACTGCCAGGGTGTAGCTGGGATTGCAGGCTTTATAAAATTTCTGTAAATTTAGTTCCATACCCTGTTCTCTATTCGATAACATTATGCACTAATAGCTTATTCATTTAGCTATTTTACCAATCCGAAGAAAACTCAGTTTATTTTGATGTTTTATTTAGCGGCCAATATTTTGATACAGATCGTAATCCGCCACAAATCCTAGTTAAATACAGTTGATTTTCCGCATCGCAATGCAATTATTGTAATTTTCAATAAAACTTGCATTGCTCTCGATCGAACAGATGGCGATCGCAAATTTGTCTGCTAAAATCAAAGACGAAGATTTGAGATTAATGTTCTCGGAGTCAAAGTGCGGACTTGAGTACGGTTAACCGAATTTCGATTATCCAGTCAATATTAGGTGGAATCTGCCACCTTAAATCTAATTGCTTGGGCGACTCCCGAAGCAGATTTTTGAGCGATCGAGATAGTAGCATCTCCGGCTTTGTAAAAAGATTTTTTTTGTTTGAGGTTAATCCTCCGGGTGCGGATCTGGTATATCTTTGATAGAACTTGCCGATTGACGGGTGACGACGCACTTACACCGGATATCGCCCGCGATATCCGGTGTACCACATATAGCAATCCTAAATCATTTGCATAATTATTGTAGGGGTTCGCTTGCCACGTGGTTGCCCGATAGGGGGGTAGGCATTCTTGGCACTACCTTACAAATTTATCTGAATCATTTAGGATTGCTATATACATGGAATATGCTGTAAATAGTAGCAGCAATTCCAGCAAGTTTCTCGTTGTTAGCAAAATCCCACATTGTCCCGCGCCCCCAACACAAAAAATAGCACCATATTCTGCCGGGTCAATTTGTGCTGGATCGAGCGTATTTTCAACGCGAAAAACCTGCTCCGAATCGTCTAAAAAAGCCTTATTTATCGCCTCTCTCCTTCCTCACTCTGCGCTAAGAGCGCCCTCTGCGGTTAAAAAACTCCAAATTATACAACAAAAAAAGGGCTGGTGCAGTTACCAGCCCTTAAACTAATTTGAGATATTAAATTACAAGTAATCTAACATCTCAAAACTCAAATCAATCTAGCTTCTGTCAGCAGCAGCCACAGGCTCAAAACTCGGAACCACAACCTCAGCATTCTGCTTAGTCAACTGGTTGTACAGCCTTTCAGTATTCGGGAAATTGGCAGCAGGGAGAGTCGGGAAGCGGCGGTAAGGAACAGTATCCTCACCAAAAGCCTCAGCATACTCAACGCTGTTCAACATCGCGTTGATAAAGCCCTTAATCCCTTGGCTTGCCAAGATTTGGTTGTAAGTCCGAATCTCCGCTTGATTGCGAGGAGCGCGGCCCAAGAAGTGCTTCGTTCCCAACTCAATCACCTTAGTGTTGGGATAAGGTGCGTAGAACTGTTTGACGTACAGCGACGAGCAACCTAAACCTTCAATGAACTCCTTGAGATTGATTTCATTGTTGCCAAGTTTGCTTTCGAGCGCCGTGAATTCATTCTTCACAACATACGGATTGATGTCGCGTTCAAAAACTTGACGGTAAGCAGCTTGAATTAAAGTTTTCAAAGCTACCTTGTCCGAAGTAGTTGTCAGCTTGAACACCTTAGTTTGTTCGCGCCGCTTGCTGACACCTTGAGCGATGCGATTTTGCAACTCGACATCGCCCGGAGAGCCGGCAGTACCAAGTTCAACAAACCGAGGTGTTTCTGTTGCGGGATCGACGTTGACCTTTTTCTCACCAAAGGAGCCTGTACGCATCGTCCGCATCGACAAACCTGCCGGAGTCACGTAGCGCTCGTAGGGAACTGTATCTTCCCCGAAAGCTTCGTTGTACTCCATGCTGTCGATGATGCGATCGACCAGCGCGTAGAAACCCTTCTTGGAGCAAATGTCAAAGTAAGCGTTCATTTCCTGGCGGCCGTAGGTAGGGCGTCCCAGGAGTCGGCGGTGGATGTACTCGATCGCCTTACAAACGTACAGCTTGCTCCAGTACATATTGCGGAACACGTCAGACTTTGCCAACATCCGAATAAACTCGCGCATCGTGATGTCGCCGTTTTCCAGCTTAATTTCCGCCACCTTTTGGCGCTGGCCGTCGAACACGTCGCGGCCGAACACTTGCAGGTAAGCAGCCCGAATCACCGCTTGGGTGGAGCTTTCGGTATATTTGACACTGGAAGCGTTGCTGTAGCCGCTAGAGACACCGCGGGCACTTTTCTTAGAAGCCACATAGTTGCTGGGTAACTGGTCTAATTTAAAGACCTTGGGGCCCAGAGAGCCAGGAGCCGCACCGCGAGCCGCCGGGTTGCTCAATTGATTGTCAATCCCCGCACCTTGACGGATCAGGATGCGGCGGGTGTCCTTGCCGAAGGGAGCGGGACGGCTCTTAGGGTTGCGAGTTTCTTTCGGGAAAATCGCGCCGAACTGAATTTCTAAGGGGTCGTTACCAACACCGTAAACGTGCTGGTCTGGCAGCGGCTGAGTGTAGCCGGCAAACAAGGTGATGAACTGAGGAACTTTGCGGAACGGAGCGCTGAAATTGAACAAATCAATTTGTGGGCCCCAGTTGCGGCATTCCTGAGCTTCTTGGCCCAAACCGCGCAGGTAAGGCACTGTTTCTTCGCCGAAGTAGTCGGAATATTCCTGGGAATAAACCATTGCGTCTACCAGGCCTGCCAGGCCGCCTTTGGTGACGATCGCAAAATACTTGCTAAATTCCTCCCGCGAACTCAAACCGCGGCCGAGGAAGTGGCGGGCCGCCAGTTCTACAGCGCGGCTGTTGACAAACGGCTCGTAGAATTGCTGGCGGTACAGAGGAGATTTACCCAAACGGCGGATAAACTCTTTCATGGAGATTTCGCCGTTTTTGACCTTTGATTCCAGGTCAGAAATGCTTTGGCTGTAAGCGCGGGTAATGTCGCGCTCGAATACTTGGCGGTAAGCTGCTTTGACTACTTCTTGCTTTTCGCTTGACGACAGACCGGTTTTCATCGCGAATTTCGATCGTCGTTCCGATGCGTTGAAGTAGATTTGAGGCAGTTGCAGCCCTTGCTGGTCGTTGGTTTCGCGCTGGCGCACCTTGTCTGAAGGTGTGGGAGCTTTGAATTCGGTAATTGCTACGTCGAAATACTGTGCGACGATCGCGCGTCCGGCCTCATCATTCTTGAAATAACCCAAGGATGCAGCCTTCATTTCCTGCATTGCCACAATTGTAGCTGCCGAAGAGCAAGCATTTTCGATAATTTCCCGCAATCCGCGGACGTTCACCGAAATAATGTTCGGGTCGCCTGCGACGATCGCGTAGGTAATGTAGCGCAAAAACCAGCTCAAATCCCGCAGAGATTTGGTCATGTTGCTCGGGCCGTAGCGCGAGACATTAATCGGCCCAAACCCTGCTGGGGTAGGCCCGCCGCCGTTACCGCCGCCGGAAAACAGATTTCCCAAACCCAAGAATTTGCCACCGGAACCCGAGCCGTTGCCGCCGCCACCGGCGCGACCTTCAACGTAGGTAACAGTTCCCAGTTTCATGCCTTCAGAGGTATTAACCGAGCCGCCGCGAGCCGCACCAGCCACTGCCATCACGGGTTCTGCCGGTCTTTCCAAAAATGCCAGCGGGGAACCGCCGACAAAAATTCGGTTGGCTGCCCGAGATACTATCAGTTCTGAGTTTCTCGTCAGCGTCTCAGAAATTGCGATCCTCATCGCACCGGAACTGAAATAAGTTGCCAGTTCGCTAAGTTCGCCCCGCTGTAGGAAGCGGTCTTGCTGTTCTGCTTGCGAAATCGTTGCGACCGGTACAGTTTGATATAGTTGCGGACGCGCAACTGAGCTTCCACCACTTGCTTTTACAGTCATTAGACTCCTTCGCTCCCTATCTAAATCGTTGCAGCATTTACCCAGACTAACCTTGCCTTCTGATGCAGGTACAACTAGGTATTTTGCTTTGTTTACTTTTTGCCTTGACCTGTCACGAGGTCGGGGCGCTTACTTTCTTAGATTAAAATGTTTTGGTTTCATCTTTCGTCCTGCCGGGAAATGTCCGACCCGAAGACAGGCACGCGGCACTTCCTCCGCCCTTGCTTTGCCCGTACACCCCCGGCAAAAATTATTTGCAGGAAAGCTGACGAGCGGGCGATCGCAGCAACTGCCGTTTATTCAGGAACAAGAAAATCCAAAATTTTCTTCTGCCTTTTGCTGGGCCTTTTACTTTTTGCCGAAAGACGCCTCCGCTTTACCCGAAAGCTCAGCATTGGGTGATTGACAGTCCTCGTTTGTTAAAAAGCCTGTCGAGACTTATTGTATAGATTTAAGAGAGCTTATATGAGAAAAAATGATAAGTTTTATTACGCGCAAGCTGTCAGTCGATTTGAGATTTGAGATTTTTGATTTGAAATTGACTCGCGCGAAACAATAACAGTGTACCACGTCGCGCCCTTCTGTGGGAACTCGCGACAATCTCAAAACTCACGCACTAATCCCTCACCCACCTATGGATACTACGCCCGATATCAGCGCTGCCGTGCGGCGGCTTTACGATACTTTCCCTTTTCCTCCCGATCCTTTGTCCGACGAACCGCCCCCCGGCTACAACTGGCGCTGGAGTTGGCCTGATGCTTACAATTTTTGCACTGGCCAAAAGCCGCCAAAACTCGATATTCGGATTTTAGATGCCGGCTGCGGCACCGGTTCGAGTACAGATTACCTGATCCACCTCAACCCGGAAGCGTCCGTAACGGCGATCGACCTCAGTTCCGGTGCCTTGAAGGTAGCACAAGAACGCTGCAGGCGATCCGGGGCGCGAGAAGCAGATTTTCGCCACCTCAGCATCTACGATGCCGCCGAGTTAGATGGCGAGTTCGATTTGATCAACTGCGTCGGCGTGCTCCACCACTTGCCAGATCCGATCCGGGGCATTCAAGCGCTGGCGGCAAAGTTGGCTCCGGGCGGTTTGATGCACATTTTTGTGTATGCTGAGCTCGGCCGCTGGGAAATTCAACTGATGCAAAGGGCGATCGGGCTTCTCCAAGGCAACCAAAAAGGCGACTATGCCGATGGCGTGAAAGTCGGCCGTCAAATCTTTGCTTCTTTACCAGAAACCAACCGTCTTGTCAAGTACGAAAAACAGCGTTGGGCAGGAGAAAATCAGCGAGACGAATGTTTTGCCGATATGTACGTTCACCCGCAGGAAATTGACTACAACATCGAGACTTTGTTCGAGTTAATTGATGCTTCGGGATTGGAATTTATTAATTTCTCAAATCCGGGATATTGGCAGTTAGAAAGACTTTTGGGGAAAGCACCGGAGTTGATACAAAGAGCTCAGGGTTTGACGGAACGGGAGCTTTATCGATTAATAGAATTGTTGGATACGGAAATCACTCATTACGAGTTTTTCTTGGGCAAAAAGCCTGTTAATAAAATTGATTGGTCGGACGATAAGGCACTTTTGGCTGCAATTCCAGAGTTGAGTAGTTGTATCCACGGTTGGCCGAGTCAACAAGTGTTTGATTGCAACTACCAATTGGTCAATTTGTCAAGTGCTGAGTTTGAGTTTCTGCAAGGTTGTTCACCCCCCCCAGCCCCCCCTTGCCAAGGGGGGGAGGAAGAGGTACAGAAGACTGTTGGGGATATTTTGGCGGATGTGGAGGTGGGATTGGATGAAGTGCGATCGATCTTATCAAAACAGCTAATATTGCTAACACCGACTTTATAGCGGTTTTTAATTATTTGAACGAACCGCGAAGACGCGAAGAGCGCGAAGCAAGAACAGCATCTTCTTCTTTCTCTTCCTTCGCGTCCTTCGTGCCTTCGCGGTTCGTTTAATCTTACTCCATTACAGAATCCAGCTAAAATCCAAAATCCCAAATGGATTGACACAGGCCCCCGTCTGCGGCTACGCTTTGAAGTTAGAGGTTACTTTGCTTGTAGAGGAAGTAGCCGGCGTCCCCTCCGCTTCGCTGCGCCCAAAAATCTAGTTGCACTCCCTCCGCTTCGCTGCGCCCAAAGCTGTTGGTAGCAGCAATGGACAGCTAACCGCCAAACTGGTATCAGCAGTCTGGAGGCTAACGGAGTATCTTAACATCCTCTGTAGCCGCCCTGCTATGCGTTGAAAAGCGGGGCGGCTGGGTTTTTGGGTTTTTCTAGAAAACCCAAAACCAGGAGAACATAATTATGTCACAGGAATTCTTGCCTGACGACAACAAATTCGTTAGCGCAGCCCTCGAAGAGGATCGGCCAAATGACGACTCAGCAGCAGAATCGGAACAGGATGTGGTGTGTGTAACGGTGACAGGTTCGCCCAAGGGTGTCAGGGAAACCATACTCACTTTGTACCGCCTGGGATTTGCCGAAGTCGGCGATTGGAGTCCCGTACAGCGTGCAGCTAATCCGAAGCAAGTGATGAGTGTGCTGATTCGCCGTCGGAAGCGCAAAGCGTAGGTGTTTGCTCGTTCCCAGGCCTTAGCCTGGGAGCACATTCCATGAGCATCTGCCTCCTGTTTTTGTTTTTATCCGTTAGCGAGGCAGAGCCTCTGGATCTCGGTTTCCAGGCCTTAGCCTGGGAACCAGTTAAACCAGTTAAGAAGACCAACTAATATCAGGCACGTTACTTTACTGAAACATATATATATAAATCAAGCAAGCTAGGCGGGGAAACTTTTTTTCTCACTACTTGCTCAAACCTGAAATCCTGACCTAAACAAACCAGGATTATTTGCATTTATAATTACGCTTATTAGTACCAAATATTGCTTTATGGACTACCACGACATCATCACAATTGAACCGGGAAAACGCAGTGGCAAACCATGTATCCGGGGAATGCGAATCACCGTCTACGACATCTTAGAATATCTCGCCGGTGGCATGACGGAAACAGAAATTCTCGAAGATTTTTCCGAACTAACTTCGGCAGACATCAAAGCCTGCCTTGCTTTTGCGGCGGATCGTGAAAAAAAGTTATTTGTGGCATCTCTGTGAAACCGTTATTCCACAAAAACCTCTCAGATACAGTCTTATAATATAATTGAAACAGTGCTAGCCAGCTTGTTAATTCAACTAGAGTTACTGCGGCCGCCGCTTCCCTCGGATGTGTAAACATTTTAATAACGATAGCAATCCTAGAAGGTACAAGATGACACAAGCCCACCAACAGAAACTTACCTTTGAAGAATACCTCACCTACGAGGACGACACCGACAACCGCTACGAATTAATTGACGGAGAGTTAGTAATATTGCCGCCCGAATCTGAACCCAACAACGCCATTGTCAGCTATCTGTTTTTAGTCCTCGTCAATACTGGCATCCCTTGGCGGTGTATCAAAACACATAGCTGCGAAATCCAAGTTCCGATCCTGCGCGAGGGCGACGCAGCTAACCGTTACCCCGATTTAGTGATTTTGCGGCCCGAACACATATTGCTGACAGCAACCAGGCTAACTATTACCCTTGATATGCCGCCTCCTCAGTTGGTGGTTGAGGTTGTTAGTCCAGGTAGAGTTGGGCGCGATCGCGATTATATTAGTAAACGAGCCCAATATGCAGCACGCAGCATCCCTGAATATTGGATTGTTGACCCTCAAGAGCAAATGGTAGCGGTACTCAGGTTAGAATCAGGTGAGTATGTGGAAGTTGGGATGTTTCAAGGGGAACAAGCACTTGTTTCTCCAACGTTTCCGCAGTTGAATTTGACGGCGGGACAAGTCTTGGGAGGGGAGTTTTAGTTGTAGAATGCGCCAAATTGCATAATTTTCAACTAAGCTACCTTCGGGCAAATTTCGACTTTGACAGTCATACCTACTTTGTTGAGCATTGCAATCAGACTGTCAACGGAAAACTGCCCAATTTTACCTTGAGTTAGAGCTTTGATTCGATCGTTGGACTGTTGGAGATGTTGAGCCGTTTGATCGAGAGTCCAACCGCGCTCTTTAATCTGATGAGTCAGGGCGAGAATTAGTTGCGATCGGATTAGTAAGTTATCAGCTTCTTCCGATGAGAATCCGAGGTCTAGAAAGATATTATCGGCTGCTTGGGTAATAGTATTTTCGCTCATTGTTCCGGTTCTCTTGAGTTTAAACGATTTTGTAACAAATCTTGGTAGCGTTTCTGCCCAACTTCGATATTTTTCTTGGCTGTTTTCTGAGTTTTCTTTTGGAACGCATGGAGCACATAAATAGCTTCTTCAAATCTAGCAATATAGAAAACCCGATAGGCATTTTCTGTCCGAATCCGAATTTCTTCAACGCCTTTACCTACGATCGACATCGGTTTAAAGTCTGGTGGTTGTATGCCCTGCTGGAGAGTCCAAAGTGAAAAACCGGCTTCTTTTCGGGCATCTTCAGGAAGAGATTGGATTTCTTCGCGGGCCGGGCCAACCCACCGAATCGGCTTGATGGTCATCGAGTTTGTTGAGAATCGAATACTGTGACAATTATACTCAAGTATTGCCTTAAGTATTTTATGTCTTCAGCGATCGATTTCGGGCAGTTCACCCGCCGATTTGAGACATAGTGCGGCTGTAATTACCTTGAGTAGTACCCGAATCCCGCTGCTTGAAATTAATCTCCGGTTTAATCTCCAATATGTGCCGCACTCGATCGCGCAATTCAACCGTAGACACCCCATTCCGCAGAGCAGTTTTCAAGTCAATTTGCCCCGTTTCGTTCAGCAGACAAGGCCGCAGCCACCCGTCAGCAGACAAACGCATTCGATTGCACCGATCGCAAAAACACTCTGACATTTGGCTGATAAATCCTAAAGTGCCCTTCGCCCCCGGAATTTGAAACACATCCGCCGGCCCGTTACCGCGAATTCCCGACTCGGCCAACCCGTATTTATCGCTAATTTGTTGCCGCAATTCGGCTGATGCTACCCAACCTTTATCGCCAAACAACTCCCCATTGCCGATCGGCATAAACTCAATAAAACGAACGTGCCAATTCCGGTTAATAGTTAACTCTGCCAAATCCAATATTTCCCCGTCATTAACACCGGGAATCACCACAACATTCAATTTCAGCGGGTCAAATCCAGCTTGATAAGCCGCTTGAATGCCATCCCAAACTTGCATCCAGCGCGATCGTCCCCGACTGCCAATTATCTTATCAAAAGTCTCCGGTTCCAGGGAATCCAAACTAATATTAATCCGGCGCAAACCAGCATTGTAGAGATTTTGGGCCATTCCCGCCAACAAAAAGCCATTAGTTGTCATTGACAAATCTCGCGTTTCGGGCATCGAGGCGATCGCCCTCACCAAATCCACCACCCCAGGGCGCAGCAGCGGTTCCCCACCAGTCAGCCGAAACTTAGTAAATCCCACAGGTATAAAAACCTCCCGCAGCAGAGTTAACAATTCCGAGTGAGTTAACAACTGCTGCTGCAACACGTAGTCCAACTCGCTACCTTCCGGCATACAGTAGAGACAGCGGAAATTGCAGCGGTCTATCAAACTAATCCGAAGGTAGTCTACAGGATTCATGTCAATACTATGTAATATTACTTAATTATAAGCTATCGTTCGCTTTTTTGCAATTAATATAAACGGGCAAGATGCCCGTTCCACAATATATGAGTTTTCTGCTGTGGAACAGGCATCTTGCCTGTTACTAATGTTGGCATCTTGCCTGTTACTAATGTTGGCATCTTGTCTGTTACTAACAAATCGCCCCCAAAAATGATAATATTGACAATGAATGCCAATTTTATATTTAAGATTTCTACCTATGTTCTTTGAATTTGAAGCTGACTTTGTAGAAGCCCTGCGCTGCGTTCCGATGCAGGTACGTCTCAAGTTAGATACTTGCGGTATTAAATTAAAGTTGCAAGATTGGAATCACTTCAACCAAGCAGAACGTCAAATGCTTGTCGAGTTACCTTGTTTGACTGCATCAGAAATTAGCGATTACCGAGAACAGTTAAACAAAGTATTAATCAAACAGACTGGCAAACCGGGTACTGATTTAGCGGTTGATGAAAATCCGCCCTGGATGGATGCTGCAACTATACCGGAGTCTGTTGCTGCCAAAGCTCAAGAGTTGGATGTTACGATTAGTTTGGCACAGTGGGCGAGTTTGCAGCCTCTGCAGCGGTTTGCTTTGATTAAGCTTAGTCGATCGAGCCACGAGAATAAAAATTTTCTTCCGGCTGTTCGAGAGTTTCAACTCGTGGAATAACAGTTCTGGACGGATTTCAGGGTAATTCTGTGATTCTGAGTCCTGAGCGAAGGGAAGAATCTTACAGATGTTTCACTACACTGCGTTTCTCTCAGCATGACAGACAATAGCCGCTCGCCAGGACTAATCATCATATCCCATTTTGCAGGACAGAGATTCACAGCCTTGTCGTCAAGGCTGTTCTGCAGGCCGAAAGCAACAGCAGATATCTCGGCAACGGCAATTTTACTCACTAATACCAATTTTTTATGAGGCCCCGTAGAATCCGATCCCCCCTAGCCCCCCTTAATAAGGGGAGTAGGGGGTGGGACAAGATTCCGATCGACAGTCAACCCCTACTCCCCGACTATCCGGGGGATGCGAGGGGGATCTAGATAATGTGCAACGACCCATTAAATTGGTATAAGTGAGATATATTTACTGTAAGTTAGGGTAAAAAAAGTGTAAAGTGGGGCGATCGCACATTTCTCCCGCCGATCCCACAGACTTGGAATCTAGCGTCAAATCATCTCCCAACCTGCTAAGTAGCCATCACAGGTCGATCGCCCCAAAAGATTTCTGAGTCCACCGACACCAAAATCTAAAAACATAATTAATTTAATTTTTAAGTATTGTTACCGCAGCGTGGTAATATTTCTGTGAGCTTGCAAAGCAATCGCCAGCTACCTGCATTAGTTTCTGGGCTCCATGAACACGCCAAACACACCCACCAAACCCGCACCAGCAACCGAGGAGCATCCTCAGACTGGCACTGCCTCGACAGTTTCGTCAGAGACAGGCAATCCCATGCAAGACTTTTATCGCCTACAACAAGAGTTGTTGGCGTACACCCTTGCGTTTACGGCGATTATTTTTATCTGCGTTTGGATTTTTTACTCCATCAACATTGCCGTGAATTATTTGCTTGGGGCGAGCACAGGTGTGGTTTACTTAAAGATGTTGGCTAGAGATGTTGAGCGAATCGGCAGCGAAAATCAACGAATTAGTAAGACAAGGCTGGGTCTGCTTGTTGCGTTGATCGTCATAGCAACTAGGGTGGATCAGTTACAGATTTTACCAATATTTTTGGGATTTCTGACTTACAAAATTTCACTGATGATTTACGTGTTGCGAAGTGCATTAGCACCAGACTACAGGTAGTTTGGGCAATCTAGTAAAACTCAACTCATAGATTTGTATGGGGAAACCCGTTGAATGGCAATGCTTGACGTTCTAAACATCTTTAATCGTTTACCCCTAGCAAAATTGGAAGTTGGCCAGCAGTTTTACTGGCAACTGGGCAATCTAAAAGTGCACGGGCAGGTTTTTATAACCTCGTGGTTTGTAATTGCCATTTTAGTTTTAGTTTCGATTTTAGGAACCAGCAAAATCCAAAGAATTCCTAGCGGAATGCAAAATTTAATGGAGTATGTGCTGGAATTTATTCGAGACTTGGCTAAAAGCCAAATTGGGGAAAAAGAATATCGCCCCTGGGTACCCTTTATTGGTACGTTATTTCTGTTCATCTTTGTGTCAAACTGGTCGGGAGCTCTAATTCCTTGGAAGCTGATTGAGCTGCCCTCGGGAGAATTGGCAGCACCTACGGCTGACATCAATACGACGGTAGCATTTGCACTGCTGACTTCTCTAGCATATTTTTATGCAGGTTTCAGCAAAAGTGGCTTGGGGTATTTCGCCCACTATGTAGAACCGGTGCCTTTCATGTTGCCGTTCAAAATCATAGAAGATTTCACTAAGCCTCTTTCCCTAAGTTTTCGTTTGTTTGGCAACATCCTTGCTGACGAATTGGTAGTGGGAGTCCTAGTGTTGCTAGTGCCTTTATTTGTTCCTTTGCCAGTAATGGTTCTGGGACTATTTACAAGTGCCATTCAAGCTTTGATTTTTGCTACCCTAGCAGCAGCCTATATTGGTGAAGCTCTAGAGGGCGGTCACGGCGACGAACATCAGGATTAACTAACGATAAACGGTGCAGAATAAGGAAGGAAATATCAAATTTCTGACCTCAAAATTCTCCTCGTGACGGACGAATCTGTAAAATTTCAGTTCACAATTTTGTACTTTAGATAAGGAAAGTCATCATGGACCCAATCGTTGCTGCCGCTTCCGTAATTTCCGCCGCTTTGGCTGTAGGTTTAGCTTCAATCGGCCCTGGCATTGGTCAAGGAAATGCAGCAGGTCAGGCTGTTGAAGGGATTGCCCGTCAGCCAGAAGCAGAAGGAAAAATTCGCGGCACATTGCTGTTAAGTTTGGCGTTCATGGAAGCGCTGACAATTTACGGTTTGGTGGTAGCCCTAGTGCTGCTGTTTGCCAACCCCTTCGCATAATAATTTGGGGTCAGAGATTTTGGATTTTGGATTTTAATTACCATCCAAAATCCAAAGTCTAAAATCTCAAATAGAATTAGGTGGGAGCCGTCAAAAAAACATGATGCACTGGACAGTATTACTAGCAGTTGAAGAAGCGGCAAAGGAAGGCGGACTTTTTGATATTGATGCTACGCTGCCTCTGATGGCGGTGCAGTTTTTAATTCTAGTCGCAGTCTTGAATGTAATTTTTTACAAGCCGCTCACTAAGTCAATTGAGGAACGGGCAGATTACATTCGCAAGACTCAAATTTCAGCTAAGGAACGCTTGGTGAAATCCCAGAATTTAGCGGAGGAATACCAACAAAAACTGGGAGAAACTCGCAGGGAGTCTCAAGCCGTAATTGCTGCGGCTCAAGCAGATGCCAAAAAAATCGCGTCGGAAAAAGTAGCTGAAGCTCAAAAAGAAGCTCAAGCGGCACGAGAAAAGGCAAGTTCTGAGATAGAGCAGCAAAAACAAGAGGCAATGCGCTCGCTAGAACAAGAGGTAGATAACCTGAGCCGACAAATTCTGGAAAAGTTATTAGGCACAGCATTGGTCAAATAGCTCGATCGAACAGTTTTAATTTTTGGGTGATTTTAAAAAGCTCAAATCTCAAATCGGTTCGTCCAACCTGCACGCGCAATTATGGAAGAGTATCATGGGGACTGTTTTATTGCTAGCCACAGAAGCTAGCGCAGAAGGTGGTTTCGGTTTAAATTTCGATATTTTTGAAACCAACCTGATTAACCTGATCATTGTTATTGGAGTGCTGTTTTACTTCGGGCGCGACTTTTTAGGAAATATTCTTACCGAAAGACGCAACGCGATCGAAGAAGCGATTAAAGAAGCAGAAACCCGCCAAAAAGATGCAGCAGCAGCTTTAGCAGAACAACAGCAAAAATTGACTCAGGCTCAAGCAGAAGCGGAACGGATTCGAGCCGCTGCAAAAGAAAATGCGATCGCAGCCAAAGAAGTAATTCTAGCTCAAGCGGCGCAGGATGTTGAACGCATGAAAGCAACAGCAGGTCAAGAGCTGGACGCAGAGCGAGAAAAAGCAGTCGCTCAACTCAGAGCAAGAGTTGCTGCAATGGCACTAGAAAGGGTGGAAAGCCAGTTAAAAAATAGCTTGGACGAGAGCGCTCAAAACCAATTAATCGATCGCAGCATTGCGTTACTCGGAGGCTAAAACGTGAGTACAGTCAGCACAGAAGTCTTGCAGCCTTACGCATCTGCCTTGATGTCACTGGCTCAGTCCAGCAATCTCTCAGAGAAGTTCGGCGAAGACATTCGTTCTTTACTTGACCTGCTACAAGGTTCGGAAGATTTGCGTCAATTTTTAGGCAATCCGCTAATTAAACCGGATGATAAAAAAGCCGTAATTAAGCAAATAGCGGGTGAAGAAATGAACCCCTTGATGCACAACTTTCTGAAGCTTTTAGTAGACAAAGGAAGGATTCTTTTTTTAGAAGGAATTGGTCAACAATACTTGGCCAAACTCCGAGAACTAAACCAAACAGTATTGGCAGAAGTTACATCTGCCGTCCCGCTTTCAGATGCTCAACTGCAGACTGTTCGCGAGAAAGTGCAGGCGATGACCAGCGCTCGAAATGTAGAAATTGAAACCAAAATAGACGCAGATTTAATCGGCGGTGTGGTAATCAAAGTAGGCTCTCAAATAATTGATGCCAGCCTGCAGGGACAATTGCGCCGTCTGGGAATTCGCTTGAATTCCTGATTTAAGGAAGCAGGAAGAAGGAAGAAGGAAGAAGGAAGAAGGAAGTATCAAAGAGGCAGCAGGAATAAGTGAATTTCTGTTGACAAGTTGTTAGTCCCAAATTCTTAGTACAATATCTCAATTCTTTCTTGAAGAAGGGAGAAGGAAGCCGGCATTCGGGAAGAATCAAACAGGAAGCAGGAATAAGTGAATTTCTGTTGACAAGTTGTTAGTCCCAAATTCTTACTACCAAATCTCAATTCTTTCTGGCCGAAAACATCGACAACTGACAACTGACAACTGACACATAATAATTAACATGGCAGCAATCAGACCTGACGAAATTAGCAGCATTATTCGCCAGCAAATTGAACAGTACGACCAAGATGTAAAAGTCTCTAACGTCGGTACTGTTTTGCAAGTAGGCGACGGCATTGCCCGGATTTATGGCTTGGATAAAGCTATGTCTGGCGAATTGCTAGAATTTGCCGACGGCACCGTGGGCATTGCACTAAACCTCGAACAAGATAACGTCGGTGCAGTGTTGATGGGACAAGGCCTCGGCATTGAAGAAGGTTCGGCAGTTACTGCTACTGGCAGAATTGCTGAAGTCCCGGTTGGTGAAGCAATGTTGGGCCGGGTAGTCGATGCTTTGGCGCGTCCGATTGACGGCAAAGGCGAAATTAAAACTACTGAATCTCGGTTGATTGAGTCTCCGGCACCTGGGATTGTTTCTCGCCGCTCTGTTTACGAACCGATGCAAACAGGAATTACTGCTATTGATGCGATGATTCCTGTGGGAAGAGGACAGCGCGAACTGATTATCGGCGATCGTCAAACTGGTAAAACTGCCGTCGCAATCGACACGATCATCAACCAAAAATCGGAAGATGTAATTTGCGTTTACGTGGCGATCGGTCAAAAAGCTTCTACAGTAGCTAACATCGTCAACGTCCTGCAAGAAAAGGGCGCGATGGACTACACAATCGTCGTAGCAGCCAACGCCAGCGACCCCGCCACACTGCAATATTTGGCTCCCTACACGGGCGCTAGCTTAGCCGAGTATTTCATGTACAAAGGCAAGCACACTTTGATCGTTTACGATGACCTTTCCAAACAAGCACAAGCTTACCGTCAAATGTCCTTGTTGCTGCGCCGTCCTCCCGGTCGCGAAGCTTATCCCGGAGACGTGTTTTACCTGCACTCTCGCTTGCTAGAACGCGCTGCTAAATTGAGCGACGATTTGGGCGAAGGCAGCATGACTGCTTTGCCAATTATCGAAACCCAAGCCGGAGACGTTTCTGCTTACATTCCTACTAACGTAATTTCGATTACCGACGGTCAGATATTCCTTTCTTCTGACTTGTTTAACTCTGGTTTGCGTCCAGCAGTAAACCCCGGTATTTCGGTATCGCGGGTAGGTTCTGCAGCTCAAACTAAGGCAATGAAAAAAGTAGCCGGTAAGGTGAAATTGGAATTGGCGCAGTTTGAAGAACTGGCAGCATTTTCTCAGTTTGCTTCTGACTTGGATAAATCTACTCAAAATCAATTGGCGCGGGGTCAACGCTTGCGGGAACTGTTGAAACAGGACCAAAATTCACCGCTACCGATGAACGAACAAGTAGCTATAATCTATGCCGGTATTAACGGCTACATGGATGACATTCCTGTGGAAAAAGTCAGCAAGTTTACTGTAGGTTTGCGCGATTATTTACGGACTAGCAAGCCGAAGTACGGCGAAATCGTTCAAGGCGGAAAGGCCTTGACTGATGAAGCTGAAAAGCTGCTGAAAGAAGGCATTGCGGAATTCAAGCAAAGTTTCTTGGTTTCTGCGTAATTAGTCATTGGTCATCAGTCATCAGTCATTAGTCATCAGTCATTAGTTATTAGTGAAGTAACTAATGATTGATTGCTAATGACTGAAAGCTAAAGTAAAGACGTAAGTAAAAAATTACCAACTTAAAACTGATGGCGAGGAACTAAAAACTCGGAAAGAAAAACCAAGAAAAAAGGAGAAAGTTATGGCAAATCTCAAAACTATTCGCGATCGCATTAAGTCGGTCAAGAACACTAAAAAGATTACAGAAGCAATGCGTTTGGTGGCTGCTGCTAAGGTGCGCCGCGCTCAAGAACAGGTGACTGCTACTCGACCTTTTGCCGATCGCCTCGCAGAGGTATTGTACGGTTTGGCGGAACGCTTGCAGTTTGACAGCCAGGATTTACCGCTGCTGCAAAAACGCGAAGTGCGATCGGTGGGACTTTTGGTAGTTTCGGGCGATCGGGGTTTGTGCGGTGGCTACAACGCCAACATCATCAGATACGCCGAAAATCGCGCTAAGGAAATCAAAGCTGAAGGCTTAGACTACAAATACGTGTTGGTAGGACGCAAAGCTACTCAGTATTTCCAGCGCCGCGAACAGCCGATCGATGCTACTTACGCTAACTTGGAACAAATTCCGACAGCAGCGGAAGCAGCGCTAATTGCTGACCAATTGCTGTCTCTGTTCCTGTCGGGAACTGTGGACAGAGTTGAACTAATTTACACCAAGTTTGTGTCGCTAATTAGTTCGCGTCCGGTAATTCAAACTTTGCTACCCCTCGACCCCCAAGGTTTGGAAAGTTCCGATGATGAAATCTTCCGCTTGACAACGAAAGGCGGACAGTTTCAAGTATCGCGGGAAAAGGTTTCTGCACCTACGAAGAGTTTGCCCAAGGACATGATTTTTGAGCAAGATCCGGCGCAAATTCTGGATGCACTTTTGCCTTTGTATTTGAACAACCAATTGCTGCGGGCTTTGCAAGAATCTGCAGCTAGCGAGTTGGCTGCGCGGATGACGGCGATGAACAATGCTAGCGAGAATGCTAGCGATTTGATCCGCAGTTTGACGTTGACTTATAACAAGGCGCGGCAGGCGGCAATTACCCAGGAAATCCTGGAAGTTTCCGGCGGTGCTGAGGCATTGAACGGTTAAGTTAGGGTTGACAATTTGTTGATTTTATGCTATGCGTCTGAGGGAACTCAGGCGCTTTTTTTAGTGAAATACAAAAAAATTCGACGATCTAAACTTACCTTGATATATCCCACATTCCGCACCGAGACTGTCACCATCGGTTTTGTCGGGAGTTGGAGAGAAAATTAAGTTTTTTTAGACAAATAAGTTTTTTATACAAAGGTACCGATCGCTCGTGGCAACGATCGGCAGTTTCAAGCGATCGAGTAACCAAAATTCGTAGTGTGCCAGTTGGGGGTGCGGAATGTGGGATGTATGGTGGCAATAATTTACCTGTTCATTAGTTGAGAAATATGGATGGTAAGATCGCCAAAAGCAAGGGGTTCAATGGTGCCAGTTCGGAAAGTATTTCGCTGCTGGTAAAAATCGCCTTCCGGGAAGCGAAACACAATTAATTGTCGGTCGCGCAGGTTAACAACCCAATATTCTTGAATTCCGGCTGCTGCATAAATCTTGCTTTTTTCCTCTAAGTCTTTACTCAAACTGGAATCAGCATATTCAATCAGCCAAAAAATATTTTCTGGATATGGGTGATGTTCCAGATAGATATCGTTGAGAGGTTGAACGACGGCAATATCGGGTTCTGGTTCTGAGTTATTTGGCAGAGTAATCGGTCGGGCTTCGCGAATTTGGGCTCTCGTAGATAATGCGACTCGCAATCGGTTGGCAAATCGATCGCTAAAATAAGTATGCGCCGTTCCTTCGGGTACCATTTCGACTATTACTCCATTTAGTAATTCAACTTTGCGATCGTTTAAAATGCCGGCTTCGATCATTTTATGGTAGTGATCTATTGTCCATTTTGCTGTAGTTAATGTCATCGCGATCGCTCCTTGCTTATATCTCACTATGACTTTTTGCTGAATTAACTTATTTTAGGCGATATACTCATGTTCTATCGGATTTTTTACGTTCTTCTAACCACCGCTGAAATGACTTCTGACTTTCTCCAGATGGTTTACCGAGAATAATATTTTTGATGCTAATATCTTCGTCAATATCAGGCCAGTGGATTCCTTCATTTCCACCAATAAATCGCCAATTATTGCGATCGTTTGGTGTGCTGTGCAATAGCCGAGGATACCAAGCTAAAGGTACAGAAATAGTACGACGATCGGATAGATCGACTGTTAGCGCGTCGTCTGTAACAACTACGTTTTGTGCTTGGGGGATTTGTAGCAATTCAACCATTACTGATGTCAAAAGCTTACTTCTCTATATTAGCTTGGGCGATCGCTCACTCCTGCACAATTTCCACCAAGTCTTCAATCATTACATCAAAGGTGCGAGCCAATTTGTGTATAGAAATAAAGTCAATCGTTGACACTCCCGGACAGCGGGCGTAGTGTCTGACGGTGCTGTAAATTACTCCCGATCGCTCTGAAACCTCTTTTAGCGTCCAACCTTTCTCAGCGGCGAATTCTCTAACTTTTAGTCTGACTAAACCCATACTTGACAAATGATGGTGTACCATCATTAAATATTTGATCCCAAAAGGCGATCGGCTACTCTTTCACAACCTCAACCAAATCTTCCACCATCACGTCAAAAGTACGTGCCAGCTTCAGCAGACAAGTAAAATCAACCATCGCCATTCCCGGAGAACGCGAATAGGTGCTGAGTGTGCTGTAAATGACTCCCGATCGCTCCGAAACCTCTTTGATCGTCCAGCCTTTCTCAGCAGCAAATTCTTTAACCCGCAATCTAATTAAACCCATTGACAGAAAACTAGATTTAGTTTAGGATAATTTGATCGTAAAAAGCGATCGCCCCAAGGTCTGGAAAACTAAAAAGCGATCGCCTATCAAAGTTCAAATCCCATCAAGTGGGATTTATCAACCATTTACAATTCCCATTAAGTGGGATGTATCAACTATGTTAGCAAGCTTTCGACCAAAATCAACCCCCAGACACAGATTGAGCCGGTTTGTGACAAAAGAGGCGATCGCCCGCCTGCTCAAAATCAAGATAGAACAAATATATCGCTTCGAGTGCTGGGCGCATATCCTGTACGTACACGCCCAAGGGATGAGTCGGTTTGTGAGTTATGCCGACTTTCCGCCAGTGGTGGGAGTAGAATCGCCCTCTGGTTTAGATTTTGGTTACTGGAAGCGCCGGATGGCGAGTCAGAAACAGAGACACGCGCCGAATTTTTGGGTGGATTTCTATGCGGAGAAATTTCAGAAAGCTGTTTGTGTTTCTGAATTGTTCGAGTGGGGGAAAATGGTGGGATTGATTAAATTGATGTTAAGTCGAATAGCCCTGGAGTCGCTGCGAAAGGTTTATGCACAAGAGAAATCTCTGCTGGAACATTTTTAAATTATGACTTACACACGGGTGATTAGAAACCGGGTTTTTTTGCGAAAATACGGCATCCCAGCCCTTAACTAAGTGAAAAACCCGGTTTCTTTGCTGTGCGTAACTCCCATAAATCCGATCTCTGCCACAAATATTCAAAAATTGGTTCAAGCTCGACTGCAACAGTTATAATTTCTCCATGCGTTTCCCTCTCTATCTCTTGTTAAGCCCATGAGTAACCTTTCAAACATCCCAGGCGATCGCGGGAATTACAGGCTAAGTCCGATCAGTCTGCGGTTATGCGTTTGGTGGGGTTCCCGCCGTCAGAGTCGAAGCAGGCTTTGATTGAGTTGGCTGATTATGTTTTTAGTCAACTTTATTAGGTGCGATTTAACAACTCGATTAGACGAGGGGGACAAGCTAGGGATATAAATTATAGATGCTAGGGAATCTGGGTTGATAGAGGCTGAGGCTGAACGAGGTTTGCAAAGGGCGAAAAATATTACACGCCGAAAAATTGATAGCGTCCGAATAATTGGCGATATCTATGACATCACTTTTACTGAGTTTCAATAAAGTAGGTTTTTATGTCTCGCACACTAGATATTTTTGTAGACTTTCCACAGGACATCGAACATTTAATCAAAGAATTAGAGTTTATATTGGCTCTTAAATTAGAGCTGGTTTCTGATGGCATTGACAACTGGTATGAGTATCGTAACTCAACAATCACTCTTACTGTAGGAAGGCATGATTTTGAAAACGATCGAGAGATCAAATTTGAAGAATACCCTTATAACCTATCAATCAGAGCGCTGAATATCTCGAATCAACTTGATAGGCAAAAGTGGCGTGATGATTTTGCTAGTTATGTTTTCCAAAAGTTGAAAGCTACAGAAAGCTATCGTTTAATGCTGGTGGATGACCTACAAGTGAAGTTAGAGGAGTTTGCGCCATTGGTGAAGGTTTGATCGAACATCATAATAGGCTTAGATGAAACAGGAAATTTAAAAGTAGTTTTCCATAGCTTTTAACAAACCGATCGCACTTCTTGCATAATTCGGCTCATTTCAGTTCGTAAAGCTAACTTCAGCGATAAATTATCGAATATGTTACACTTATGTCTAGAGAAGAGAAAGGGAGTCAAACAAAATGACAACTATTCAATCAATAACAACTGGACTAACATCCCTTTACGAACAGGATTTTTATCTGTGGTTACAGGCAACTATCAAATTATTAAAAGAGGGAAAGTTTTCTGAAATAGATTTAGAGAACTTACTAGAGGAACTGGAAAGTATGGGGAGAAGCGATAAAAATGCTTTAAAAAGTAATTTGAGGATACTTTTAATGCACTTGCTTAAGTATAAATATCAGCCAGAAAAAAGAACAAATAGTTGGGTTTACACCATTCGTGAACATCGTAAACGCATCCGAGATACCTTCAAAACCAGTCCGATTTTATATCGTTTTTTTGAAGAGATATTTAATGAATCTTATCAAGATGCTAGGGAATTAGCCGCAGATGAAACCGGTTTATCTATTCAGATATTTCCCCCAGAGTCTCCCTTTACTGAAGAAGAAGTTCTTAATCCTGATTTTTTACCGCCTGAGTGCGATGGGCATGAAAATCCTGAAAATATTGAATAATTGAATCAGATATCCTTCTCTGTACCGATCTGTCATAATAGGATCGGCGAATATGCAAAAGCGAGGAAATAACTATGGTCGCTGCTACTGTCGCACAGAAGCATTTTACTCTAGAAGAGTTCACGGCTAATCCCCTCGACCAAATCGAATGGGTGGATGGAAAACTCGTTGAGAAAGATGGAGTCACAGTCAAGCATGGTAAAATTCAATCAAGGCTGGGTTGTGCTTGGGCAAATTACAGAACTTTAAGCAAAAATGGAGGTGAACTTTATATTTCACCACCTTGTCGCACTAGCCGACAAATTCGCCGGCCCGATGTCGCTTATCTCACACCCGAATTAGTTGCACAATATGGCAACCTTGCCACTTTACCCCAAAGTTTTCCCCTAATTGCCGAAATAGTTTCTCCTGCCGATATCGCTGAAGATGTCTTTCTCAAAGCACAGGAATATTTAGCATCTAGCTGTCAGGAAGTCTGGTTGGTTTTTCCAGAAAGTCGTTTAATATTCGTGATAACTCAAGATAGAATGCTGACATTTAGAGCCGGCGATACTGCCACCACCCAACAAATCCTCAGCGGTTTCAGCATCGAGGTCGATCGACTGTTAGCTTAAACATCAAACTAAATTGCTACAATATCTTTAAGACTCCCCCAGTCTCGCGTTGTGCGGACTTCGTTTGTAGAGCCTCCGAATTCTCTTCGGTGGTGTTTGAAATCCAGATTTAATCTCCCATCCTTCTCGGAGCGCAAACCGCCATGTCAGACGACTTTTCCCTAGACGACCTTTTAAACAAAAGTTACGACGCTTTCAAAGAAGCAGAAAACCAGGTGGGACAGTGCAATGTTTTAGTCATCGGCAAAACCGGAGTCGGCAAAAGTACCCTGATCAATTCTGTGTTTCGCCAGCGGTTGGCAGAAACCGGAGTGGGCCGCCCCGTCACTCACGGTATTCGCCAATACACAAAACCGAATTGCCCGATCGCAGTTTACGACACTCCCGGACTAGAACTCAACGCCGAACAAATTAAAATTATTCAATTAAACGTTGCTAAACTAATTGAAGACCAAAGACTCCTGCACCCAAAAGAACATATTCACGTCATTTGGTACTGCATCAATCACAGCGCCAATAGAATAGAATCAGTCGAGGAAAACTGGCTGAAAGAAATGGAAGTCAAAGATGTACCAGTGATTTTAGTGCTCACTCAAACTACATCGAAAAAGCCCAGCGAGTTTTTCAAGCAACTGGAACACATGAATTTGCCAGTCAGTCAAATCATTCCAGTCATGGCAGAACCGGAAGAAATAGATGAGGATTATACAGTAAAATCTCACGGTTTAGACAAATTGGTGGATGCAACTTTTCAACTGCTGCCGGAAGTCGCTCAAAAAGCTTTTGTGAAAGAACAAATTGCCAATGTTTCGCTGAAATCTGACATGGCGTTTAAGTATGTAACTGGTTATGTTGCCGGTTCTGCAATTGTCGGTGCGACTCCTGTACCGTTTGCTGATGCGCCGATTTTGATGACGATGCAAACGGCAATGATTGCTAATATTACTGTGATTTTTGGAATGCCCTTTGACAAGGGGTTTGTTTCGGCGATGCTGTCTGCGATTAGCGGTGCTGGCGGGGTTACTGCTGTGGGCAGAAGTATTGTTACTAATTTGATCAAAATGATTCCCGGTGCTGGTACTGTTGTCGGCGGTGCTATTTCCGGTGCAACGGCGGCAACTCTCACCCTTGCCCTCGGTTTGGCTTACATTGAAGTGCTTAAAACTTATATGAAAGCTCAAATTAATGGTGAAGAAGTTTCTTTGCAGCAGTTGACAAAGATGTTTGTAGATTTGTACAAGGATTATGCTGCTTCGGGGCGCAAAACTTTGAAGGATGATGTGCCGAAGCCGCCGCCGAATCAAATTGATATTGAGTAGATTGGGAATTGGGAATTAGGGAATTGGGCTCTAGCGTTGCGGAGGGATTGGGAATTGGGAATTGGGCTCTAGCGTTGCGGAGGGATTGGGAATTGGGAATTGGGCTCTAGCGTTGCGGAGGGATTGGGAATTGGGAATTGGGCTCTAGCGTTGCGGAGGGATTGGGCATCTTGCCCTGAGCGAAGTCGAAGGGTGGGCATTGGGAATTGGAAATTTGGCATTGGGCATTGGTTAGTTTCAATTACTAATTACCCATTTTTTATTAACAACTAACAATTAACAACTAACAATTAACAACTAACAACGGACAACGGACAACGGACAACGGACAACGGACAACGGACAACGGACAACGGACAACGGACAACGGACAACGGACAACGGACAACGGACAATTAACAATTCCTAAAAATTGCTATAATACAATTAGTTAATTCTGCAAAAGGGAGTAAATGGTTGTGGTAATGACACCCGTTTTATCAGAAAATGTTTCTCTAGAAGACTTTATAGCTAATCCCCCGGACGATATGGAATGGGTGGACGGGCAAATTGCAGAGAAAAATGGTATGACAGTAAAACACAGTAGAATCCAATCTAGACTAGATCGTTCTTGGGGAAATTACAAAGATTCTAGCGGACAAGGTGGCGAAGTCTATACGGAAGTTCCTTGTCGCACTGACAGGCGAGTGCGTCGTCCTGATGTTGCTTATTTGACGGCTGAACTTGTTGCTGAATATGGCGATGTTCCTACTTTTCCTCAAAGTCCGCTGTTAGTTGCGGAAATTGTTTCTCCTACTGATGTGGCGGAAGATGTTTTTCTGAAAGCACAAGAGTATTTAGATTCTGGTTGTTTGGAAGTTTGGATTGTTTTTCCTGAGAGTCGCTGGATAATGATTGTGATTCAATCTCAAAAGTTAGCTTTTAACTTGGGTTCTACAATCAGCACTCAGTTGGTTTTACCGGGTTTTAGTGTTGCTGTTGATGAGTTGTTGGGTTGATGGCAAATATTGGTTAATTAGTTATATTTAACTGCTTTCTGGCAGAGTTCGTCGGTGCTGTTTGCGATTGTTTGTGAAAAAATGCTTGACAAAATGCCGTAGCTTGCGGGGCGGGACACGATCGCACTGCTAGTTAAGTTAATGAAAGTTATTGGCAATAAACAGTGTAGTTTTAAATTTGCACAAAATCGCCGACAGCGGTAATATACTTATTGCTTTGTTTGCAAATTTAGCGTAAATTCCGATCGAGAATTAAAACGATTAATAGAAATATGTCCAAGACTTACACTGTTGAATTGATCCACCAAGGCACTACCCATACCGTACAAGTGCCGGAAAACAAACAAATTCTGCAGGCGGCGGCCGCTGCGGGGATTGAGTTGCCGAGTTCTTGCAATGCGGGGGTTTGTACTACTTGCGCTGCAAAAATTATTGAAGGGGAAGTCGAACAAAGCGATGGTATGGGCGTAAGCCCGGAACTTCAGGCAGAAGGTTATGTGTTGCTGTGCGTTGCTTATCCGAGATCGAATTTGAAGATAGAAACAGAAAAAGAAGATATTGTGTACGCTCGCCAGTTCGGTAAATCTTAGAAATAGACTAAAATTGACCTAAGTATCGATCGCGGTAAAATCATTATGGATCGCCCTATGACCACCCATTTCATTTCCGCAGAAGTTGACCTCCACGATACCGCCGAGGAACTGCACTCGGCTATTGAAATTGAACTGAAAAAGCACGGAGAACCGCTGCGCTGGGCTGTCACAGACGTGGATGTCGATCGGCAAAAGGCTGTGGTAGAAGGCTACGTGCTCGTGGAATCATCCCCCGTAGCAGCGTGAACTCCCCCCCTTTAACAGTGGTTTTGATAGTCCCCACAGGCGTTGGAGCCTCGATTGGTGGGTTTGCAGGAGATGCGCTGCCGGTGGCTAGGGCGATCGCCCAAGTTTCAGATACGCTGATTACTCACCCCAACGTCCTCAACGGCGCTCAACTGTATTGGCCGATACCTAACGCTCTCTACGTGGAAGGTTACGCCCTTGACAAGTTTGCAGCGGGATGCTGGGGGTTGCAACCAGTACATCAAAATCGCATCGGCTTAATCCTAGATTCCGCGATCGAACCAGAGTTGCAGTTGCGCCACTTGCAAGCCGTTGATGCTGCTAGGGCCACATTAGGTTTGAACGTAAGTGATTGTATTTTGACCGATCGCCCCCTGGAAGTAGAATTGCGTATTTCAGAATCAGGGGCATCCTGGGGGACGATCGCGAATCCCGACAGTTTATTGCGCGCCGCCGAAAAATTAATCCGACAAGCAAAAGTCGAGGCGATCGCCGTTGTGGCGAGATTTCCCGACGATGAAGGCAGCATCGCCCTCGAAAACTACCGCCGCGGCAAAGGAGTTGACCCCCTCGCCGGCGCGGAAGCTGTCATCAGCCACCTGATCGTCAGAACTTTTAACATTCCCTGCGCCCACGCCCCGGCGCTGTCTGCGCTTCCCCTCGATCCGCAGCTTTCACCGCGATCGGCTGCTGAGGAAATCGGGTATACTTTTTTACCTTGCGTGCTCGCCGGCCTGGGCAAAGCACCGCAGTTTGTCACCCCTGCTGTGGGACAGGCATCTTGCCTGTCGCAGGTATTGGGCGGGCAAGATGCCCGCCCCACCACAGAGGGCGGGCAAGATGCCCGCCCCACAAGAGAGAAATTCTATGAAAACAGGGGAGATTTCGAGTTCCAGGGCTTGTGGGCCGATCGAGTCGATGCGGTGGTGATACCAGCCACAGCCTGCGGCGGCAGTGCTATCCTGAGTTTGAGCGGGCGATCGTCGGTACAAATTATTGCTGTGGGCGACAACAAAACCCAGATGCAGGCGACTCCAGAAAAACTCGGAATCAAAGCTTTGCAGGTAAACTCATATTTAGAGGCGATCGGAGTCTTGGTCGCTTTGCGAGCCGGCATCACTCCAACTTCCTTGGGTGCAGACATTTCCCCCCTGCGTTGTTTGTCTGACTCAGCTCAACAAATCTCAAATCTGTAATCCATAATCTAAAAGTGATTAAGTGGCAGAAAAACTTCCCGAAAATCCTGAAATTGAACCATTGACGCGCACCCAAGTTTTAGTAGCAATGGGCGTGACAGCAATTATGTTGCTGGCGGTAGCTAAATTGTGGTTGCTATTTGGATCGGTATCGCTTTTGCCCGTCAAATTGATCGCAATGGATTTGCTCGCAGGATGCGCCCTCGGACTGGCAATTACAGGCGGTAGCGCGATCGTATATCACCTCTGGCCCGGTTATCGCCGGAGTGCTGACGTTTACTTAGAAGTAGTGCTCAAACCCCTATTTTGGCCGGATTTAATTTGGCTGGGACTGCTACCGGGACTGAGCGAAGAATTGTTATTTCGAGGCGTGATGCTTTCTGCCTTGGGAATGAATTTTACTGGTTTAATTTTATCAAGTTCTTGCTTCGGCATTCTGCACTTGGGAGGCACGGATCAGTGGCCTTATGCTGTTTGGGCAACGGCTGTGGGATTGCTGTTAGGTTACAGTGTTTTAGTGACTGGGAATTTGTTAGTGCCAATTACGGCTCATATCTGTACAAATTTGATTTCTAGCTGTGTTTGGAAGTGGGAACACAATCAAGTAAAGCAGTAGGGCGATCGCAATTCCAAAGCGATTGAAATCCTGCCTGCGCTGAATATAGCAATAAATGCCAACGCGCAAGGGGGGTTTTAGATTGAACGAACCCCTGGCGTAGCCTGCGCGAAGCGCTTAGACGCTTTAGGTGAAACCGCGCGTCAGCGAAGCGGCGCTAAGGAAGAGAAAGAGTTCACAGAGGTAGAGGTAAAAAGGTTTTAACCGTCGATTTTTATCTGTGTTAAGGCAGTTTGTAGCTGCTCGATCGCACGCTCAATTCACCTTGACTGGGGTTGCGGCTGAAAATAAAAGCTCCTTCTTGAGTTTCGCCGCTTGACAAAAAGTCAATTTGTTGGTCGCCGGATTCCAAGACTTCACCGTTGACTCGCAGTTCGGCAATAATTTGCACTGATTCAGCCGTTTCTCCACCCGTGTTAGTAACTGTAAACGGCACGTAAAATTGCCCTTGAGTTTCGCGAATTGGTGCATTGCGAGTGACAGAAATCACCGGAGGTTTCTGTTCTTTAGTCGCCCAGTTGTAAAGTACAAGTCCGGTGAGACTAGAAAGGATGAAACAGGCGATCGCAAATGTCACCCATTCAGCAGGAGTTCTTTTTTGTTGCTGTTCGTTATCTTTTTCACTCATACCGCTAACCTCCCCGCCGCACCGCCAATTGTCGCCGGCAATCCCAATACTAACGTATAGCTCAACCACATCGACCACGGGTCGTCAAAACTCAGTTTTTGGAAGAAAAATAGCATAAATGCAGAAGCTGCCAGCGACACTAAATACGCCATCACAGTTTCGCTGAGGGGACGCTGAAAAATCCCTTGTTGTTGTTGGCGCTTTTCTTGATAAGTAAAACCTGCTACAAATACAATACCGTAGGAAATTAGCAGCGAAGCGGCGATAATTGCTAATTGCCAAGGCGGCGAAATAGCTGCGGCTAACATGGGAACTTCATCTGTCGGGGCGATGTTGAAAGCAATGATCGTCGCGCCGATTAAAGTAGCGCCGATATCTGCTAAAGTTGGATTAATTGTAGGTTCGCTGTCGCCGTCTGAGCTTTGATAGCGATCGCCGCTCAAGAAACCCCTTGCCAGGGCTACTCCCAAAGCAAACGGCAAGCCTTCAAAGATGATTTTCCCCAAAGTTTCTTGCAGCGGAGTCTCCAGCCTAATTTCCCTGAGCAAAAACAGGATCGCAGCGGCGCAGACAATCCCAATTGCGATCGCTTCTACGGTATCCATTGCAGCATCTCGCCAGCGGATGTCCCTAGTTTTGCGAAAACCTTCAGTACGAATCAGCAAGAAAACGGCGATAAAAGTAGTTGCAATGGCGATCGACATTTCCGCTGGTGTAGTATACGAACCGATCCACCAAACCTCCATCGTATAAAGCAGCGGAATCCCGAACAAAAAACCGCCCGACGCGCCTCTAATGATATCGTTTAGTTCATTTGACCACTGATTTTTGCGTCTTTTCGATTTGTTCATTTTTTAGTGAAAACGCACCTCAAAAACTTGGCGACTAAATATTTTTTTAAACCTGCTCAAAGAGCATACCATATTTGTTGTATTCTTTCTCTAACTTGCGTCCAGTCGCTAGCGGTTAAAATTCCCAATCGACGATTGACCAAACGCTTTTCTATTGTGTTCACCTTATGCAGCCGAACCACTGACGAACGCAACAAACCTGCTTGCTCCCATTCTACAATCTCAACATCAAAAACAGTCCTAGTTGTTTGACTTGTCACTCGTGCAACAACAATATCTTCATCTCCTGTATCCAAAATTACCAGCACAGGACGGAGTTTTGATGTTGTTACATCGGCAAAAGGTAGTGCCAGTAAGAGAACTTCTCCTGATTGATAATTTGGCATATTTCAAATATTGTCGTAGATAGCATCTTCCTCGCTGTAGCCAGCCAATAATTGCTCAGCAGCAAGGATCTGCCAAGCAGCGTTTTCCTCTTCTGTATCAGTTGGTTCTTGCACCAGAACAATAACTCTGACTTCTTGGTTAGCTGTCAAGTATTTTAAGATAGTATCGGGAAATTCTATTTTCCCTTCATCTGTGACTTTTGCGGGAAACTCGTAAGCTTTCATAATTCTTATATCTAGTTTTTTACAACATTACACAGTTTGTGATTTACTTTCTCATTCCTTGAGTTATAAAAAAACTCCCACGATTATAAACCTCGTTGCCAAATCTTGACCGTACTGTCATCACTTTCACTAACTAGAGTCTGCCCATCAAGACTAATTATCAGCCTGTCAAATGGATCGCGGTGATGCAAAGGCAGTGAAGCCACAACCTCAATGTGGTCGAGATTAATCTCCAGTAAGCTGTCGGACATTTAAATTGTATGTTTAGGGCGGGCTCTCGTGCCCACCCCACAATAGTTTTATTGTTTTTTGACATACAGTTTAAATGTAGAACAGCTTAGCCCGATATTGCTAACACTGAGTTGATGTTCCACAAACTCCATAAAAGTGCGATCCTAGATAACATCTGCACTCAATTTTGTGCATAAGCTATTAAAAATTCCTCTCTATAAATTCCCGCCTGAGTACAAATTGCTCTCATCAGTGTCCCTGATTTTATTTCATCATGGTTAGGCATTACCAGCGGAGTTTCCGTACCATCCTGATTCTCTCGCACCATGACAATATGTTCGCGTTCTCTAATAATCCGAAAAGCCAACAACTGAACTGTTCAGATGACTCGTCTTTTAGGAGCATCGACAGGAAACTTTGACATTAAATAGCCATCTCTGCCTTTACTAAAAAAGTCTCGATCGCAGGTGATTCGTTTTCCATTGTTTCTTTGCCAAATACTTCGATGTAGCAACGAATAGCTGACTTGACATCAGCTAAGGCTTCTTCATAGGTGTCACCTTCACCAACTACGGCACCTTTGATGCCAAGGGGATAGGCTACATAACCATCGGAATGTTTTTCAATGATGATTCTAAATTGTTTCATTTTCGCCTCTTTATTTTTAAACTAAATTAATTTACCAAAGCCGCGCGATCGCATAAGCATCAAAAATAGCATCAACGCTCAAAACCGGTATCTGTTCCGACATTGATTGAGCAATTATCAGCCTGTCAAATGGATCGCGGTGATGCAAAGGTAGTGAAGCCACAACCTCAATGTGGTTGAGATTAATCTCCAGTATCTCAATTCTATTAAGTGCGATCTGCTGCTTAATAAAATCCATAAAAGGCATACTAAAATTTAGCCTGCCTATACTATGTTTAATTGCCATTTCCCAGACGCTAGCTGTACTGAGGAGAATATCGTTATCTCCGTTGTCAATTAGCGATCGCCCTGTTGTGGTGAGTCTCGAACTGTCTGTCGTATACCAAATAAAGGCATGAGTGTCCAACAACAACCTCATTCCATGTACTCCTTAAATTCTTCTAGCGGTTCGTCAAAATCATCGGACATCCAAACCATTCCTTTAGCACTTCCTGCTTGTCGATTGGGTTTAGCTTGTTTGGCAATTACTACCAATTTTACAACAGGCTGGTTATCTTTACTAATGGCAACTTCTTCACCTCTCATCGCCGCTTCGATTAATTCAAGAAGTTTTTCTTGGGCCTCAACAATGTCTACTTGATACATGATTTGTGCCTCCTTACTATCAATCTTCAACATCGGCATTATAACTCAATTAGATAAATCCTCTTCCTCCAAATCCACAGGTGGCAACTCCATATCATCAGAATGCAACTGAGCCGGAGTCGCCGGAATTGCCGCAATTATTGCATCGATTACTTTCGCTACCGGCACAATCTGCATCCCCAAATCTGGAACAGGTTGATTATTAGGAACGATCGCCCTTTTGAACCCCAATTTCGCGGCCTCCCTCAGCCGCAACTCTAATTGCGAAACCGGCCGCACTTGTCCCCCCAAACCAACTTCCCCCAGCAAAACAGTGCGCGCATCGACCACCCGATCGCGAAAACTGGCTACAACCGCGATCGCAACTGCCAAATCCGCCGCCGGTTCCTCCACCTTCAGCCCGCCCACCGAAGCTACAATAGTATCCAATTTAGACAAAGGAATCCCCACCCTTTTCTCCAAAACAGCTAAAATTTGCTGCAATCTACTATTATCAACACCCGTAGTAGAGCGGCGCGGCGAACCAAAACTCGCAGGACTGACTAACGCCTGAATTTCTACTAAAATCGGTCTAGTTCCTTCGCAGGCCACCGTCGTAGAAGTACCGGGAGAAAATTCATCTTTATTACCTAAAAATAACTCCGACGGATTGTCTACTTCCCGCAAACCCTGTGCTACCATTTCAAAAACACCGATTTCGTGAGTCGCCCCAAAACGGTTTTTCATCGATCGCAAAAGCCGGTGAGAAGCAAAGCGATCGCCCTCAAAATAAAGTACAGTATCTACCAAATGTTCCAACACCCTCGGCCCCGCCAAACCTCCATCCTTAGTAACGTGACCGACAATAAATAAAGTAATATTTTCCCTCTTCGCCACCTGCATCAAAGCCGACGTACATTCCCGCACCTGAGCCACCGAACCCGGAGCCGATGTTAAACTAGCAAAATAAATAGTTTGGATGCTGTCAATCACCGCCACATTCGGTTTGAGCGATTCCAACTCCCGCAAAACTACTTCTAAATCCGTCTCCGGAAGCAAGTAGAAATTCTCCGCTGACTTGTCCTCGGAATCCGCTTTAACTTCCCCGTTGCTGCCAGATTTATGTCCGCCGTTGCTTGACAAATCAACCGGATTAGCTACACCCAAACGCTGCGATCGCAATTTCACCTGCTGGCCGGACTCCTCCGCACTCACGTACAGTATCCGATCCTTGCGCGCCAACATATTCGCCACCTGCAACAGCAGCGTCGATTTCCCGATACCCGGTTCCCCGCCAATCAACACCAGGGAACCCGGAACAATCCCGCCTCCCAAAACTCGATCGAACTCCCCGTAACCAGAAGGCCAGCGAGACTGAGTTTGGTCAGCAATCTGCGATAATCTAAAAGATACTCTCGGTTGACCCTTCGACTTATCAGGAGGCGAACCGCCCGCCGTCTTAGTTGTCACCCCAGTTAAACCAGCCCGCGGTACACCAGCAGTCGGTTGTTCTAACTGCTCGTCAAAAGAATCCCACTTGTGACAGCTAGGACACCTGCCAAAATATTGTGCTGAATCATAGCCGCATTCCCGACAAATATATTGTATTCGAGGTTTAGGCATTGTTTATGATGATAAATAGTCACCCTAACATTTAGAAAAGTCTGAGTTAAAGCAATTATAAAGCTTTCAGATCGATCGCCACCCATGATTCAATCTGTATCTTCTATGATAGGGTACAAAAAAATAACATTATCTGAAATGTAACTTAAGGAGTGCTCGGTAACTTGGAAAACCATAAAGAAAAAATTCTGGTAGTCGATGACGAAGCCAGTATCCGGCGCATTCTGGAGACTCGCCTTTCCATGATTGGCTACGATGTCGTCACCGCTGCTGACGGCGAAGAAGCTCTGGAAACATTTCGCAACAGCGAACCAGACTTAGTGGTTTTGGACGTGATGATGCCGAAGCTAGACGGTTACGGCGTTTGTCAGGAATTGCGGAAGGAATCAGACGTACCCATCATCATGCTAACGGCTTTGGGAGACGTAGCCGATCGCATCACCGGTTTAGAATTGGGTGCCGACGATTACGTCGTCAAACCTTTTTCTCCCAAAGAATTAGAAGCCCGCATCCGTTCCGTGCTGCGCCGGGTTGACAAAAACGGTGCTTCCGGGATTCCCAGTTCTGGAGTCATTCAAGTCACTAATATTAGGATTGACACCAACAAGCGCCAAGTTTACAAAGGCGACGAGCGGATTCGGCTCACGGGCATGGAATTTAGCTTGTTAGAGCTGCTTGTCAGCCGTTCTGGAGAGCCTTTCTCGCGATCGGAAATTTTGCAGGAAGTTTGGGGATACACGCCAGAACGCCACGTAGACACCCGCGTAGTGGACGTTCACATCTCCCGGCTCAGGGCAAAGTTGGAAGACGACCCCAGCAATCCCGAATTAATTTTAACGGCCCGCGGCACAGGTTATTTGTTCCAGCGAATTGTTGAACCTGGAGAAGTTGGGTAAAGTTAGTTGGCAGTTGGCAGTTGGCAGTTGGCACTTGGCAGTTGGCAGTTGGCACTTGGCAGTTGGCAGTTGTTAGGAAAGCAGTTGTTAGGAAAGCAGTTGTTAGGAAAGCAGTTGTTAGGAAAGCAGTTGTTAGGAAAGCAGTTGGCAGGAAAGAAGTAGTTATCAGTCAACAGTCAACAGTCAACAGTCAACAGTCAACAGTCAACAGTCAACAGTCAACAAATAATAAATAATAAATAATAAATAACAAATAACTAATGACTAAATCCGATCCAAATAAAGTTTTGCGGCAATTGCCCTTAGTTGCAGGAGGATTGTCAGGTACGCTGCTGATGGTAAACCGCTTGCTAACAGAGCAAATTACCGATTCTCAAGCTCGATCGGATGCTTTGGGAGTAATTATCAGCGCCCTGCTGATTTTAACAGGTTTGCTGTGGCAGCAGGTGCAAGCGCGATCGCCCGATTCGGTACAGCTAATCGGCTCTGAAGGCTTCGAGTTTGCGCCGGATTTGCCCGATGCCGTCAAGCTAGAATTAGCCTGGGCGTCGCGTTTGCTGTTGACAAATACCGCCACAAGGGCGATCGTGGTTTTGTATGGAGGAAAAGTTTTATTGCGGCGCGGCATTTTAGGCATCAATCCCGAAGTCAAACCGGGGCCGATTTTGCAGCGAGTGCTTGACAAACACAAACCAATTTATTTAGTAAATCTCAATATTTATCCCGGCAAAATTGAATTTGACTATTTGCCAGAAAATACTCAAGGAGTCATCTGTCAGCCGATCGGCAGTCAAGGCGTTTTAATCTTAGGTGCCAACGCGCCCCTCAGCTACACCAAACAAGACGAAAACTGGGTAGAAGGCATTGCCGAAAAACTAGAAAATACGATCGCTCAGCACCTAAGTTCTTAACTTGGTAGGGGCGCATTGTGCACCTTCCCATAAGATTTAAATCAAGCTACTATGAAAACTAATTTGCTTCTCAATCTGAACCGTTTACCCAACAGCTTACCTAGCGAGGGTTCTATCCGTATTGAGCTAGTCAAAGGACTCCTAGTATTTCGCATTTCCACCAAAATACAGGAGCGAATAGAAACCTTAACCGCTCAAAAAACAGAATCAGCTCTCACTTCTGAAGAAGAAACAGAACTAAATCAATATCAAGAATTGGTTGATTATCTAAATTTGGTTAACCAAACTATAAAAAAATCTTTTTTGTATCCTCTACACGGTACTGTCAAGCGCTATGATGAACCCTTTGAACCTGCTGCACCCTCAGAAGATTGGGAAGTGCTGCAATGATTGTACTGGATACTCATATATGGGTGTGGTGGGTTGACAAAAATGTGCGACTGACTCAAAAACACCAGGACTGGATACAACAATATCAGTCTCAAGGTTTAGGAGTTAGCATAATTTCTTGTTGGGAAGTCGCTAAATTGGTAGAGCTGGGAAGACTAACTCTGTCCCTAGCAGTTGATGAGTGGTTAGCAGCAGCTTTAGCTTATCCGGGAGTGCAGCAACTCGAACTCACAATTCCTATTATTATTCAGTCAACCAAACTCACGGGTTTTCACCGCGATCCTGCTGACCAACTTATTGTAGCAACAGCGAAAATACATGGGTGTCCGGTGCTGACGGCTGACGCGAAAATTTTGGCATATCCTGAAGTGCAGACTCTTAAATAATAGAGGTTGAAATGTGTGGATTCTGTTGCATTTATAAGTTCGTAAGGTGCGCCGACGCGCACCTTATACCATTTTTCTGACCTATGTGCTATAGATGAAGTCTTAGCCCCCCCCGAACTCGCGGGGGGGTTGGGGGGGGGTAATATCTAGCGCTACTTTATTTCATTGGTATTACATCTAACTCAAAACTCAAAACTACTACCGAGCCCAATCAGTACCGCGCCAGATTGTGAAAAACAACACACTAGAAATCAGCGCGCCCAGCAGCCACTTAACAGCATTTTTAAATAACCCCAAGCGCTGATTTGACTGCACCGTGGCGCTTTGTGTCTTCAACCGTTCCTTGGCCGGAGTAATTCTTGAAAGAATTTGGCTTTTCAATTCCTGCGGGTTTTGCGTATCCGCTGGTACCCCCAAACGGGTAAGTTCCCCCGCCAAATTCCTTAAATCTTCAGGAGTGCCCTTGTTGAGCCGTTCTTCCACTTGCTGCAACTGAGCTAATTGTTGATCTGCTTGAGTAGTAATTTGCTTGTTGTTTTGATTGTTGACGTAGATAGTGCCAAAAATTCCCAAAGGCAGCATCAACAGAAAAACCAGCGCCAGCAGCAGGCAAAGCCAAGACAAAACCTTTAAAAAAGGGTCTTCCAAACGCCTGCGATCGTATCCTTCTCCAAAAAATATCAGCGCCATTGCCAACAGAGGAACTGGCACCCGTTCCACTACAGCGCCAATCGTCTGCAATTCCCAGACGCGGTTGCCGAAATTTGCTGGTATCAAAACTGCGATCGTATCTAATAAAGACAGAATTAATAAACCGTAGCCAATCCAACGCAGCCTGTAAATAGAAAAACCTTGTTCGCCTTGTACGTCATTCATAAAATCATCTCTGTTGTTGTTACAAAAAATCTTTGTCGATCGGGACTGATGCACTAAGAGCAAAGAAACCGGGTTTTTTACCTAATCTGCGGGTTACAGCAAATAATTTTCGTAAAAAACCCGGTTTCTGACCACCCCGTAAGTCCTATTGACTCCCCTCAAGGTTCGGGAAACCGAGGCTGCCACCACCCATACCAAGAAACCCAAGCATTCTCTAGAATTTTTTGGGCATCTTCTGGAGTTGTTTTATCCAAAGGCACAGACATCTGAGTCCACAAACATCGCCTGTCTTGAATATTTCCCCTACCCAACAGCCAAAACAGAATGCGGTTCGGCTGCCAATCGCGAGTATTTCGATTGTATCTAAACTGTTCGGAAGTGACTGTAGCACCGCCGCGAGGATTGATACACGAACTCAAATACAGTCGATTTTGCTGTTGCAAAATTCCGTGAAACCCCGCTCTTTGAGTGCTTGCTAATGCTAGTTTACCAGGAGATGACTTGAGAATAGTATGTCCCTTCATCATACCTTCCACATCCCCAATCGTATTTACCGCATAGCGCATCTCTATTTCTAGAGGAATGCTATTTTTTTGATATTCATATTTCCTGGCAGCTTTGATTTCTGAAGTATCAATAATTTCTAGCGGCGCGCTCTCAATTGGTTTCCACTCTGCTAGAGGTACCGACTCGGGCAACTCAAACTGAGTTGCAGAATAATTGCTAGTCGATGGATAAAAAAACACTTTCCCGGCGACTAACAACACCCCTGCAAAAGTAACAGCCAACAGGGAATTCCTAACTGGTTTCCAATAGGTAATAGCCATTAGCAATTTTGTTTTTTCTTATTTTGCGGTTCCGATTGCAAGATTGCAAACCAGCAGAACAGGCCGAAAATGAATACAGCAATCATCGAAAAGACTACCGAACCACTGCCTTCGTGCCAGTATTTAAATGCTTCTGGTTGAGATAGGGAGACCAGCACTGCCAGGAGAGCAACTCGCGAGGCATTCACAACAAATGCAATAAGTATTGCTACGATTGGGACTAGAATTTTCTGTCCCGAAGTTGTCGGAAACATCAGCAAGAAAACTAGGGCGAGTCCTAACAATTGTAGAATTGCATTCACGCCCGAACAGCCGTGATACACTTCGACGCTGCCTTTTTCCAGGATGAGAAAGACTCCTTTTCGCACTACTTCAAATCCGAGATAGTGCAGGAGAAAAGCTGAAAATTTGGCTGTTATTTGGGCTACGTCAACAAATATTCCTATCAAGCCGGGAGGAATAGCTGTATAGCCAAGAATTAGAAGTTCCTGCCAATATTGTTTGAGTCCTTTTGTGCCAGAAGCCAGCAATGCGAGACTGATTCCTGACAAAAAAGGCGTTGCTCTAATGAAAAAGTCGTATCCCGATATTGACGAACTTTTGATCAATATTAAAGCAATTAACGATGTCCCAAAGAAGCTGGCAAAAACTCCGCTTTCAAAAGTTAAGGATTCGTGCCTTTCCCAAATCAGAAATACCACGACTCCCCAAAACATTAACATTGTGCCGAAGAGGTCACTGTCGTTTGTTCTGGCAGTCAGAGTTAGGTGTAGGGCAATCAAGCCGGAGGCTATGCCTAACACCCAGTATTTAGGTTCTTGGATCTGTTTGAGCCAGTTGATTTCAATCATTGCTGCTTTTTTGTTTTTTACTAAAAGCTTCTAAAATGCTCGATCGGGTAACTCTATAGAAATTATCAGCCACAAACACTTGAATTTATGCGTTTGGGATGACTGTTAACTAAATATTCACAAATCTTGACAAGAATCAATGTGTGTGATACTTACTTCTACCTAATTAAATCTGAAGAATTTGTAGGGCGTGCAGCGGGCACCGGATGCGAATTAACAATTACCAGTTACTCAGGAGCGTAAACTTTTCGGTAGTAGGTTTGATATTCGTCGGAAAGCAGGGGTTCCCACCACTGGCGATGGGCTAAGTACCATTCTACGGTTTGCCGCAAACCTTCTTCGACTGTGACTGAGGGAGTCCAACCTAGTTCTGTTTGAATTTTGCTGGCATCAATAGCGTAACGCCGATCGTGCCCGGCTCTGTCTTTGACAAATGAGATCAGTTGTTCGCAAGGACGGGCGGGCAAATCTTCGGCTAGTTCGTCCATTAGCTGGCAGAGCATTTTGACTAAATCGAGATTTTTTACCTCGTTGTTGCCGCCAACATTGTAGGTTTCTCCTGGTTTGCCGCGGTGGATAACGGTATCTAAAGCGCGGCAGTGGTCGAGGACATACAGCCAATCTCGGACGTTTTGACCGTCGCCGTATACTGGCAGGGGTTTGCCGAGCAGCATATTGATGCACATTAATGGAATCAGCTTTTCGGGGAAGTGATAGGGGCCGTAATTGTTGGAACAGTTGGTGATGATTGTGGGGAGGTCGTAGGTGTGGAAATAGGCGCGGGCGAGGTGGTCGCTGCCGGCTTTGGAGGCTGAGTAGGGGCTGTTGGGGGAGTAGGCGGTGGTTTCGGTAAATGCTGGGTCGTCGGGGCCGAGGCTGCCGTAAACTTCGTCGGTGGAAACGTGGAGGAAGCGCATTTTTGCTTTGAGAGACGAGTCGTCTGTTGCTTCAAAGTGCTTGCGGAAGGCTTCTAGGAGTGTGAAGGTTCCGACGACGTTGGTTTGAACGAAGGCTGCAGGCCCGATAATTGACCTGTCAACGTGGGATTCTGCGGCAAAGTGGGCGACTGTGTTGATGTTTTCTTGTTTGAGCAAGCTATCGACTAGGGCTCGATCGCAAATATCTCCGTGTACAAACCGAAAATTTTCTCCTCCTTCTAAGGTTGCTAGGGTTTGTCTGTTGCCGGCGTAGGTTAAAGCGTCGAGTACGATTACTCGATCGCCCGGATAGCTGCTGCACCAGTGATGCACAAAATTCGAGCCGATAAATCCAGCCCCGCCCGTCACCAACAATCGATGGGGTTCTCGCTCAATGCCTTGATTTCCGCTGTCTGTCATAAAAATAAGAGTTTTTCCAATCACTAAGCCTTTTCAAAAGTAGCCTTAAATGTAGTTTCTCATCAAGTGTTGGTCGCTCTGCGATTAAATTTTCTGTTGTCGGACTTCAGATTTTCTGATTTGGGGGCGCTGAAATATTGACTCAACAGACTTAAATTTTTATCTATATTTTGAGCGTAACGCTTACATAACAAGGCTTTCATTGTTTGTTTCTGGAAATTTAAAATTTTAGTTGCGATCGGGCGATCTTTGACATTTGCGATCGATCTGTGATTTGGGCGGCGATCGCCTGTTGATAGATTTGTAAAGAGCTGTTACCATTTATTTTTTAATTATCCTTTACAAAATCCAGACCACCATGAAGAAGTTTCAAGTGTTAGCTGGCATTGCTTCCGTCGCCGCGATCGCAAGCAGCATCGCTATCGGTGACGCTGCATCTGCTTTCCCCTGTTCCTACAAAAAATCTGGGGCGGCTCAATCTGGTTCTGCGACAACGCTCCTGGGTTCGGGCGGCTCGGATGGAATGAATCCGTGGAAATCGTACAAAACAGCAGCTTTGGGTTTGCTGGGTTTGGCTGGGGTTTTGGGTGGCGGTGCGGCTTACATGAGCTATCGCGCCGGCCAGCGGGCCTCTGCGGCTTGTGCTGCGATGAGCGATAATTTTGAAGTTTTTGAAGAGCCAGTTGAGCCGATCGCAGATGCAGGTTTTTCTGAATGCCTGGAAGTTGGCGAACTCGATTTGGCGGCGGCGGTTGCTGTAGCTGAGACAGCAGATGCGGTTGCAGTCGTTCGCGAACACCCGGAAGCTCCTGGTGGCGAGCTAGATTTGCCTGTTTCGCCAGTTGGTCAATTGAATTAGAAAAGTGCGATCGAGTTGAAAGCGCGATCGTCCTATAGAACCCATTTGATATCTATTCTGCGTAAATCTCAGAAACCGGGTTTCTGTCTATATTTC
>NZ_JADEXD010000241.1 GCF_015207285.1 Tychonema sp. LEGE 07203
GGTTAATTTTAATGTTAAATATTATCGAGGAATGAGCGAGCACAAAAATACGGGCGCTCGCCAAATATACTGATGTCCCATTCTCAAATTTTAGCGCAGCTAAAATTTGAGAATGAAACCGCCCTGCTTCTTCTGGGGAGTGGGCGGGCACGGGGGCACCGCCCCTACAGAAGAATTGAATTATATTTTTTTGAAGTATTGGCAGGGGTGGAGATGTGGCGAGACTTCGCCAGATGACGAAATCAAATTCATGTTTGATTTGTTCGACAAGTTGGGCGGCGATCGCGGTTTTGCCAATGCCGATTATGCCGTGTATGGCGAGTAGGCGGGTGTTTTCGTGGAGAATCCACTGTTTGAGGGTGGTGAGAGAGGTGGTGCGATCGTAGAAAATGCCAGATTTAGGCATTTCAGCTAAGAATTGACGCAATTTTGGTTCATTGTTGCCTTTGGTTAGAGGTTCTTCATCAATTGGTGAGTTGGGGACTTTTGGGGAATGTGAATTATTTTCACAGAAGTTGACTTCACCAATTTGTACAATATCTTTATTGAAGTTCCACCAGAGATTTGAGAATTTTACTTGCTCCAATCTGACTCTAAAATTTGCTTTATTGACTTCTTCGCCTAATACTTCTGATAGTAGCTTCCATAATGCAGAGGCAATATCTTTAATGTGACCTTCACTACAGTGAGATTCATCTGCTATTTTTGAGTATTTCTGACCTTGTAAAGTTCCCCGCAGTATCACCTCTTGCAGATTGTCTAAGTGTTTTCCCGTATTGATAAAAACTAGGTCGTCGGCAAGTTTTAAGACTTCTTGAACGTCCATAGGTCGGGTTAATGCTGGGGTTTTGCCTATTATATCCTACTCGATCCGACTTTTTCCGACCCGATCGAGTTTGTCCAGCTTTTTCTGGCGTGGGTAAATGGCAAATGATATCAAAGTGCTTACTTTATCCGACTTTTTCCGACTGGACAAGACTGAGATTTTAGAGTCACAATCATATTTAAGAGGCACTATTATAGCTTTCCCATAGGAAAAAAATGACTACACAAGCATTATCCCTCCCCCAAGCAAACTTAGAAATGGTTCTCTGGCAAGTAGATGCCGATTCAATGAGTAGTAGCGATTTGTATGTCTGGTTAAATGATCTCGGCTTGCCCCACGAAGTCACCATCAGATTGCACGAGTTGGCTACCTACACGAAAAAATCTGGTAACAAAGTTTTGGCTGTAGGGAAAATTATTCTGCTCAAAATTATCGAGTTTGTCAAGGCACATCCTAATTTAGCTACGGGCATTGCTCTAGGAGCTGCTGTGGGGCTATTGGCAAGTTCAGTACCAATTATAGGCCCGGTGTTAGCGCCATTGGCAGCAGTGCTAGGTATAACTGTTGGTGCGATCGCTGGACATAGACTAGATCAAGGCTACCGTCAAGTAGATGGGATAGTTGGAGTAGCACAAGACATTATTGAACTCGCCAAATTGTTTTTTCAACTACTGATTGATGTTTTCAATGCAGTTTTTCGCAACGTTATCACTGCTTAAATAAGAAAATTTGAAACAATCAGGAGGCTTAATATGTCAGGAAATAAAACCCTAACTAAGGAGCAAATCCTTAAAGCGATCGAGGAATTGGCAAAAAATCCAGATGATAAACTCGGAATTTTAGCTGAGATTGGGATTGGTGTGGTAGGTGCTGGTGCTGCTGCGGGTGCTGTTGCGGCTTTCGGCGGTACATCCATATTATTTGGGCTAATAGCGGTTGCACCCCCAGTAGGATTGGTTGTTGGCGCTGCTGCTTTAGGTGCAGCAGCTCTCGTTGGAGCAAAGAGGATCATCTTTGATGGCAATTTCAACGAAGGGAAAAAAGCAGAAATGCTCCAACAGTTAAAAGAACAGCTAAGAGAGGTTGAAGCAAAAGAAAGAGCATCTAAGGTTAGAGACAGTGACAGTGACAAGACAAAATTTATCGTTTCCTTGAAAGAACCAGTTAGGCTTAATCTAATTACCCCTCAAAGGGCTCAGGATTTAATGAGGGCTGTCGAAAGTGGTCAAATACCTATCACAGATGCAATTAAGATGGTTCAGGCTATAGTTGAAGCAGCTCAACCCCAATAGTCTTTTAAATCCACGACCTGAGAATGCTAAGCATAGGCTATGTTGTTCTGGTATTTCTGATAATTGACTTAGCTGCTGAAAAAGCGATCGCCCTTATATGATTGAAGTGCGATCGCTCTTTGGTATAATCAAAGAATCCCGATCGCACACAACCCAATGGAATCTCTACCCAATAACTGGGCGGATATTCAGCCGGACATCATATATCAAACGCTGGCTGATATGCTAGTATCTTTTAGCAAAAAGCAAATCCGCCTTGGCAAGAGATACGATCGAAATAATAAACATCTTAAAGCCATTCAAAATGGTAGAGTATCGCCCGATGGCAGTATAGGTCTTGTTCCTTCAGAAGAAGAAGGATACGATCTCAAATCTAAGGTGTTAGGAGAAGGCGGAGATTACCGCTATCACGCAAAGTTTATTGAGGGAGTTTTACACTTTTCAGGTGTCAAGACAAGTCATTAAGGGAAAATTTAAGCTGATGAATGCACTAACTGTGACAAATCGCCAAATTTGGGATGAACTTGCTAAACTATTAGCACCGATCGCCCTAAATCACCTCATCGAGAAACATCTAGAATCCTGCAATTACAAAATACGCGGTTATTGGGATGACAATAAGTTTTATGAAGAAATAGCTTTGATTCAGCCCATATATGGTGAGTTGATAGGTCGCTCGATCGGCACAAATATCATCAACAACCATCCCACTTCCCATTGGATTAAACTTAAATTTTTACTCAAAGCCGATTTATCTGCGGTTGAAAACAACCTGGTGAGCGATGATGGCGATGATGAAATTGGCGAACTGACTCTGATTTTAGATCCCAATCTCCAAGTGACTGATGAAAACTGGTCGATCGATCTCGAATCTCCTTTTGTTGTTGCCCAAATTCACCCAGATTTGCAGCATTCTGCTTGAGGTGCGCTCAAAAGTGTGAATAAATTAATAAAACTCTGCCAATAGTAGCAGATTGCTCCCTGCCAAATGCCTAGTGATTAAGTGCCAGTTGATGAATGAAGAATGGTTTACTAATTATCAATACCGATCGCCCTAAATCACCTCATCGACAAATATCTAGAATCCTGCAATTAAAAAATACGCGGTTATTGGCATAACAATAATTTTTATGAATAAATAGCTTTTATTCATCCAATCTATGCTGAATCGATCGCCCGATCGGCAGAATCGATCGCCCAAGCACAAGAATTTCTCGAATTCCTTCAAAATTAGCTCGGCCCCCAACCCCCGCCCTCAATAAATCGGAGGGCAGGAATTCAGCCACGCTGCACTGGGAGCCAATTCCTAACCTTTGGTAGATGCAGATTCCATCCCTTTGACAGAAAATCTAATTTGACATATTGGCTGACACTCTTGTGAATACAACAACAAAAATCACCGATGTTTGGAGTAAAATCCAGGCAATGGCAAATGATTTCCTGATTTTATTACCAAATATTGTACTGGCACTGATTGTTTTCGCAATTTTCTTTTTTATTGGCAAAACCCTGAAAAGAACGGTCAGAAAACTAACCACCGCTCACCGTCAAGCTCGCAATTTAGGATTGGTGCTGGGGCGACTAGCACAGGGAGCAACCGTTCTTACGGGATTGTTTATTGCTCTGTCGATCGTCATTCCGTCCCTCAAAGCAAGCGATCTCGTTCAGCTATTGGGGATTAGCGGTGTGGCGATCGGGTTTGCGTTTCGCGATATCCTGCAAAATTTTCTGGCGGGTATTTTGATCCTGCTAACTGAACCCTTCCAAATAGATGACCAAATTGTCTTCAAAAACTTTGAGGGAACTGTAGAAAACATTCAAACGCGGGCGACAACAATCAAAACCTATGATGGTAGGCGCATAGTAATTCCCAACTCAGAACTATTCACCAACTCAGTCGTCGTGAACACAGCCTTTGACAATCGCCGCTTGCAGTATGACGTCGGGATTGGCTACGGAGATGATATTGATACTGCCAGAAAATTAATTTTAGAGGCAATTGATGAAGTTGATGGAGTGCTAAAAAATCCGGCACCCGATGCGATCGTCGTAGAATTGGCCGGTAGCAGTGTTAACATTCGCGCTCGCTGGTGGGTGCAGCCTCCTCGCCGTGCCGAACTCTTAGATTTTCAAGATCGCGTATTAACTAACATTAAAAACAAGCTAGTAGCAAACGGGATCGATCTGCCCTTCCCAACTCAGCAGATTTTGTTCCACGATCAGACAGAAGACACAGACGGCGATCGCACCCGCCAGCGGGAAGGCTGGCCCGCCGGACAAGCTGAAGTTCCCAAATCGCGCAGTATCAGCCGCGCCCTCAGACAACTGGCGGCAACAGAGTTTCAACGCACTAAATCTGAGGATGGCAAAGTAATTTCCAACAACAAATATACTGAGGGGAAATAGGGGTGAAAAATACGAAGTTGAGCAACTTGTGGGACTCCTTAAATTCGAGTTTCTGGTTTGTGCCAAGCGTCATGGTTTTTTTGGCGATCGCACTTTCGTTCGTCACCATCTGGATTGACCAAAATCAAAAAACCAAACTGATTGGAGAATTGGGTTGGGCCTATACTCTAGGCCCGAGCGGCTCGCGGGCGATTCTTTCGGCGATCGCCAGTTCAATGATGAGCGTTGCTACCACAGCTTTTTCAATTACAATCGTCGCCCTTCAACTTGCATCTTCGCAGTTTGGCCCTCGCTTGCTGCGTAACTTCATGCAAGATAGGGGCAACCAAATAGTGTTGGGAACGTTCATTTCCACCTTTGTGTATAGCTTGATGGTGCTGCGAACGATCAACGGGTTAGAAGAACACGAGTTTGTCCCCCACTTGGCGGTAACTTTCGGCATTGGTTTGGCGATCGCCAGCATTGGCGTATTGATTTATTTCATTCATCATTCTGCCTCATCAATTCAGGTAGATCACGTGATTAAAGTAGTTGGTAGCGAACTTGATGATGCGATCGATCGACTGTTTCCAGAAAGTATGGGAACCAGTAAAGATAAAAACAAGCAGCAAGACAATCCATCGGACATTTCCGCCGAGATTCCAGCTAATTTTGACCGAGATGCTCGTCCAGTTTCAGCAAAGAATGGTGGCTACATTCAAGGCATTAATAATTACCAACTAATGCAAATTGCGATCGAGCATAACCTGTTGCTACAAATTCTCCAACGCCCCGGTCGCTTTATTGTCGAAGGAATTGAACTCGCACAAGTTTTTCCTGGAAAACAGGTAAACGATGAACTTGAATCCAAGATTAACGGTGCTTTTCTGATTGGATCGCAGCGTACAGAGCAGCAGGATGTAGAGTTTTCGATCGACCAACTCGTTGAGATTGCAGTACGCGCTCTTTCCCCAGGAATCAACGATCCGTTTACGGCTATCCGCTGTATCGACCAACTGAGTGCGGCCCTTTGTCGTTTAACCCAAAGAGAAATTCCCTCTCCCTACCGCTACGACGACAGCAACCAGCTTCGGATGATTGCAGAACCGATCGCCTTTGCTGACGTGATGGATGCAGCCTTTAACCAAATTCGACAGAATGGAAAATCGAATGTAGCTGTCACGATGCGGTTGCTAGAGGCGATCGCAGTTGTGGCCCGTTTCACCGATCGAACCACACACCGAAAAGCACTCAGGCGACACGCAGATTTGACTGAACGCTCCAGCCAGCAGGCAAATTTCGATGAATTAGATTGCAAAGACATTCAAGAGCGGTATTTAGCAGCATTGAAAGCTATTGAGCAGGATTGAGGACTGCCGGAAGTTTCAATATTTCGACTACTGAATTAGTTAAGCTGTTGTGTATAGCATTTCGAGCTCTCACATGAGGTAGTCGGGCATAGGGCATAGGGCATAGGGCATAGGGCATAGGGCATAGGGCATAGGGCATAGGGCATAGGGCATAGGGCATAGGGCATAGGGCATAGGGCATAC
>NZ_JADEXD010000028.1 GCF_015207285.1 Tychonema sp. LEGE 07203
GTGGCGAAGAGTCGAGCCTCCCTCTCCGTCTCCCCCCCTTAGCAAGGGGGGGTTGGGGGGGGTAATCAACTATTTGCGTTCCTACCGCTGTCACATCATCCTCGATGATGTGCAAACAATTTTCAGCAGCCAACAACTAGCAGGAAACTACCAACCGGGTTATGAAAACTACGGCACATTCTTCAAACAAATAGCAGAATCATGCCACAACAGTTGCATAATCTTGCTCAGTTGGGAAAAACCCAGAGAAATTGCAGCCTTAGAAAACCGCCCGAAAACTTGTCAAACATTGCCACTCAATGGCTTAGGAGAAGCAGCGCGAGAAATCTTCACAGAAAAAGGCTTAGCAGAATCAGAAAAATGGTCAAAATTAATCGACCTTTACCGAGGAAATCCCTTGTGGCTGCATACAGCCGCCGCAGCAATTCAAGACTTATTTAACGGCAATCTTTCAGATTTTTTATTATATGACAGCTTAGTTTTAGGAGACTTAGAATATTTATTGCACAAACATTTTCAGCGCTTGTCAGACTCCGAAAAACAAGTCATGTTCTGGTTGGCGAATCAAAACAAAGCAGTCGAAATCTCAAAAAAGCCAGCCCCCTTGGAATTATCCCCATCAGAATTCCTCAAAGCCGTCGAATCCTTGAGACGGAGGTTATTGATCGAAAAAGTCCAAAAGGGCGATCGCACCCTGTTTGCAGTCCAAGGGGCGATCGCAGAATACATAAAAAATCATACCTTCGAGCAATCTCCATAACTCGCCCAGATTTATTGGCAGCGTCAATTAATTTTCCAATCTAAAATCTAAAATTTAAAATCTAAAATCCCAATACCCGCATTTAGCCTTAAAATAGAACTTACGCACGGGTGCTCAGAAACCGGGTTTTTTTACTAAAAACTTGGTTGTGACCCGTAGATTCGGTAAAAAACCCGGTTTCTTTGGTCGGAGTGCATTTGCCCTTAAAATAAAAAAGACTGACTAGCCAACAAAGCCCTATGTTTGAAGCCCTTGCCGATCGACTCGAATCCACCTGGAAAAAACTGCGCGGACAGAATAAAATCTCCGAGAGCAACATCCAAGACGCCATCAAAGAAGTCCGCCGCGCCCTCCTGGAAGCCGATGTCAACCTCCAAGTCGTCAAAAACTTCGTCTCAGAGGTAACGGCCAAAGCACAAGGGGCAGAAGTCGTTTCAGGCGTCCGTCCCGACCAACAATTCATCAAAATCGTCCACGACGAACTCGTCCGCGTCATGGGGGAAACCAACGTACCCCTCGCCACCGCCGAATCCGCGCCCACCGTCATCCTGATGGCCGGTTTGCAAGGAACCGGGAAAACCACGGCCACCGCTAAACTAGCACTCTTACTCCGCAAGCAAAATCTTACCGCACTGCTAGTCGCCACCGACATTTATCGACCAGCGGCGATCGACCAATTGCTTACCCTCGGCAAACAAATCGACGTACCAGTATTTGAATTAGGCAAAGATACCGATCCCGTAGAAATCGCCCGCCAAGGGCTCGAACGCGGCAAAGAACTAGGCGTAGATACCATCATCATCGACACAGCAGGCCGCCTGCAAATCGACCAAGAAATGATGGCAGAATTGGTTCGCATCAAACAAACAGTACAACCCCATGAAACGCTGTTAGTTGTTGATGCCATGACCGGCCAAGAAGCCGCAAATTTAACCCGCACCTTTCACGAACAAATCGGGATTACCGGTGCAATCCTCACCAAATTAGACGGCGACAGCCGCGGCGGTGCAGCCTTATCCGTGCGCCAAATATCCGGCGCGCCGATTAAATTTGTCGGCGTAGGCGAAAAAGTGGAAGCATTGCAACCATTTTATCCCGAACGCATGGCATCGAGAATACTTGGCATGGGCGATGTCTTGACGCTAGTAGAAAAAGCGCAAGAAGAATTCGACATCGCCGACGCCGAGAAAATGCAAGAGAAAATGCTCACGGCAAAGTTTGACTTTACCGACTTTCTCAAGCAAACCAGACTGTTAAAAAATATGGGTTCCCTCGGTGGCATCATGAAAATGATTCCGGGGATGAACAAACTCTCAGACGAACAAATGCGGCAGGGAGAAGTGCAGCTAAAACGCACCGAAGCCATGATTAATTCAATGACAATTGAAGAACGCCGCAATCCCGAACTTTTAGCAAGTTCTCCATCCCGCCGCCGCCGCATCGGCAAAGGCGCAGGCTACGCCGAAAATGACGTAACAAAACTCGTCAGCGACTTCCAAAAAATGCGTACCATGATGCAGCAAATGAGTCAAGGCAATTTTGCAGGAATGGGAGGAATGCCGGGAATGCCAGGAATGGGAGGAATGCCGGGAATGCCAGGAATGGGCGGCCAGAAGAAAAAGAAAAAGAACAAGCCTAAAAAAGGTTTTGGTCAGTTGTAATTGAAGGAAGAGGGAAGAAGTAGAAACTGTAGGGTGCGTCGCTATTGACAATCTGCAAGTCAACTCGAAAATCTCGCAGCGACGCACCATCCCCAATACCGAGCGAATACAAACCCAGCCAGCGTTGTTGAATTGAGGTATGATAAGTGCGATCGAGGGATGTTTTGGCTGCCCGATTTTCCTCGTTTGAGCGCGATTGAAATGATACGATGGATAGGGAACCGGAACATCCCAGAACTTAAGATAATGAATTAATGACCGAATTGAATGTTTGAGCATTTTTCCCGACTTGGAATAGTACAGTGTCTCGCCAAGTGTTCGCTTCTGACGCAGCCTGCCTCTATCGTTATTGGTTTAAATGCGTGATAGCTTACCCATTTGATCGTGTTAAAAGTTGAATTTGAGATGCGTTTACCCTGTTGCTATAATTGGCGTTTCGCTAACATTTTTTCTGTGAATTTTTTTCGCAACTGGGGTGCAGGTGCTGCTGGGAAATTTTTGCCTTCGCGAGTCGATCGCAACCGAGGCAATCAGAAAGTAACATACCCCCTTTACGATCCGGCGGTTGAAACCAGGTTTGCACAAACTTTCGTCGGCCCCAAGGCCGACTGGTTGATAAAGGGTATCAGCTGTTGCGGCATTTAAATTTTATGTAAAAAACAATCTTCACAATGCGTGGGGAGTAGGCGTTGGGCACGAGAGCCCGCCCTGAATATGCAATTTTTATTTGCGCGACAGCTTAGCACTTATCAGAAAGATGAGGTATGCCCGGTATGCCCGGCGCGGGCCGGCGCGGGCCGATTCCCGACAGTACCTCATAGAGCACAGAAAGGCTATATCCAAAACCCGGATTTGGTATAAAATCTAAAATCTAAAATCGCACAATCCATTGGGCGATGCTGAAAATGCTAGCACCCAAAACGGCTGCGATCGGAAGGGTAATTAGCCAAGCCGAACCAATTGACAGCAAAGTTTCCCAGCGTACTGTTTTCCAAGCTTTGACAAGTCCGACTCCGACAACTGCGCCGACTAAAGCGTGGGATGTGGAAACTGGCAAACCGAAGCGGGATGCTAGCAAGACTGTGGTAGATGTGGCTAATTCCGCGCAAAATCCGCCGCTGGGTTGGAGTTGGATGATTTTTTCGCCGACTGTGGCAATTACATTTTTGCCCCAAATTGCTAAACCGATGACTATTCCTGCGCCTCCGACGACTAAAATCCACAGGGGAACGCTGAAATCGTCTGAGGGAAAGGAACCTGTGCGCCGGATGTAGGCGATCGCAGCTAGGGGGGCAACGGCATTGCCTACGTCGTTGGAACCGTGGGCAAATGCCACAAAACAGGCGCTCAATACTTGAAATCTCGCCATCTGTTGCTCGATCGGACAGTGGCGAGGAGGGGGGTCTTGGGGGAGATTGGGAGAGGGGGAGATTGGGAGATTGGGAGAGTTTGTGTTTGTACTTCTTGCTTCTGACTTTTGACTTCTGACTTCTTCCGACGGACTTACATCCGCTACATCCGTTACATCCGGTACATTGCTCGTTGCCGAACTTCCTTCTGACTTCTGACTTCTGACTTCTGACTTCTCAACTGATTCTAATTTTTTCCAGCTATTGAGCGAAAGCCCGATCGCCCCAATTCCCCCAATCGCGATCGCAATATCGTGAATTGGGAGGTTCCAGCCAAATCGATCGTACACTGTGGCGATCGCCCCTGTCTGCACCAAAGCCACATCTATAATAGACGGCAATACAATGATCCCGAATACGCTCAGCAGTGCTGCACTCAGCCAAGGTATCCACTCCCGCATCTGAAATAGAGGATCTGGCCGATCGAGAATCGAATACTTTAGGACACTGTAAAATAGCGCCGCTAAAATACCGCTGGCAAAAGGTGTCGCCAGCCAAGTTAAGGAAATAGTGCCGATTGCTCGCCAATCAACCGCATCAATTCCGGCCGCCACGCAGCTAAAACCCGCGATCGCGCCTACCACTGCATGAGATGAAGAAACCGGCAAACCTCGACTTGTCGCGATTTGCAGCCACAACCCGCCAGCTATCAGCACCGACACCATCCCGATTAAAAATACTTGTGGCTCGGCCGCGAACACATCTCCATTCACAACTCCTGTTGCCAGAGTTTCGGAAACTCCGCGGCCGAACAGCACTGCGCCGGAAAATTCCAGTATGCCTGCAACAATTATTGCTTGTCGCAGCGTTAGCGCCTTCGAGCCTACGGATGTCCCCATCGAGTTAGCGACATCGTTCGCCCCCAAGTTGGCAGCGACGTACAAGGCTAGTGCAGCCATTGCCGGCAGTTGCAGAAATACGAGTTCAGAAGTATTTAACATAGAATTTTTTTGAGATAAAACTGACAGTTTGATATATGATAAGGGATTGTGAGTTTTGGAAAATCCCATGAAAGGCGCAGAAATAATCCGTTCGATCGAAACGGAAGAAATCAATAGAGTCAGGCAAGAACTAAAAAAACAACTCCCCGAAATTTACGTCGGCGACACAGTGCGAGTCGGCGTGAAAATTAAAGAGGGTTCTAAAGAACGGGTTCAGCCCTACGAAGGGACTGTGATTGCTATGCGAAACGGCGGCATTAATGAAACAATCACCGTGCGCCGCGTGCTTCAGGGCGTGGGTGTGGAACGGGTGTTTATGATTCACTCGCCCCGCATCGCTACGATCCAAGTCATGCGCCGCGGGAAAGTCCGCAGAGCAAAACTTTACTACCTGCGCGATCGGGTGGGCAAAGCTACTCGCGTCAAACAGCGGTTCGATCGCTCTCTGTAGGAATGCACCAAACTTTCGGTTCATTCATGGAAAATGGGAAATTGAGAAATTTCCCAAAAAAGTTTTCCATTTCCGAGCGCACTGTGTTAAAATAGAAATCTAGAGGTTAAGCGAATTTGAGCAACCTCACCTGTGCGCTCTTAGTTCAGTTGGTAGAACGCAGGTCTCCAAAACCTGATGTCGGGGGTTCAAGTCCTCCAGGGCGCGCTGAATCACCAAACTTGAAATTCTGCCCGAAAGCGCCCGGATGATTGGCTGGAAACAGCCTAAACCGCAAGTTTTCGGGTAGAATTAATTTTTGTGGGCGGTTCGCAAAAAATGCCATCAACAAATGCTCGGTGTGGTTTCTCGATCGTCTGTTTGGGCGATCGGCATTTATACCGTTCACAGGTTGAGCTTGTAACAAAGTGCTGGCTTTAGATTTGAAATTTTGGACTTGGGCGTAAGTGGTTAGTGTCAAAAAATCAAAGAGCCGCGAGCCACTCACACAATCTAAAATCTACAATCTAAAATCGCAAGGGGGATTCGATCGTGGCGAAAAAAGACGAAGCTCAAGAAACTCAAGAAATGACTGCCGCCGGGTTTGACCCTGTGGGTTTTTTAAAGGAAACTAGAGAAGAACTCGACAAAGTGGTATGGCCGAGCAGGCAGCAGCTAATTAGCGAGTCTTTGGCCGTGCTTTTGATGGTAATCCTTTCAGCAAGCCTGATCTATTTGGTGGATAATTTCTTTAACTGGGGCGCAGGAAAGGTGTTTGGGCCATGACTTTTGCATCAGAAGAATCCGAGTATTCCACAGACGCGACGGGACAGGCTTCATCGCCAGACGTGCCCGAAATTCATGCTCGCTGGTATGCTGTTCAAGTTGCCTCCGGCTGCGAAAAGCGGGTGAAGGCTAACTTGGATCAGCGGATTCAAACCTTGGATGTTGCCGATCGCATCGTTCAAGTAGAAATTCCGCAAACTCCGGCGATCAAAGTCGGCAAAGACGGTTCCAGGCGACAGTCAGATGAAAAAATCTTCCCCGGCTACGTACTCATCCGTATGTTTATGGACGAAGATACGTGGCAGGTGATCAAAAATACCCCGAATGTAATTAATTTTGTCGGGGCAGAGCAGAAACGCCGCTACGGGCGCGGCAGAGGTCACGTCAAACCGCTACCTCTGAGTCATTCGGAAGTAGAACGGATCTTCAGAAACGCTCAGGAATCAGAACCGGTTGTCAAAGTATCGATGGCGACAGGAGACCACGTTGTGGTACTTTCCGGGCCGTTTAAAGATTTTGAAGGTGACGTGATTGAAGTGAGCCCGGAACGGAACAAGCTCAAAGTTTTACTCTCGATTTTTGGGCGCGATACGCCTGTAGAATTGGAGTTCAATCAGGTTCAGAAACAGAACTAACTAATGGCAAAGAAAGTTGTTGCAGTAATTAAGTTGGCGATTACGGCGGGAAAAGCCAACCCAGCTCCTCCGATCGGCCCAGCTTTGGGTCAGCACGGCGTCAATATTATGATGTTTTGCAAGGAGTACAATGCTAGAACCGCAGACCAAGCTGGTCTGGTGGTTCCGGTAGAAATTTCGGTTTTTGAAGACCGCAGTTTTACGTTTATTCTCAAAACCCCCCCGGCTTCGGTTTTGATTCAAAAAGCTGCTGGCATTGCTAAGGGTTCGGGAGAACCCAACCGCAAGCAAGTAGGGAAAATTACACAGGCTCAGTTGCGAGAAATCGCTGAAACCAAAATGCCTGACCTCAATGCTAATGACGTTGAGGCTGCAATGAAAATTGTGGCGGGAACGGCTAAAAACATGGGCGTGGCGATCGCGGATTGAAGTCAGTTGTCAGTTGTCAGTTGACAGTTGGCAATCGGTAATTTCCAGTGTTGAAGCTCAAGTCTTTAATCCAAAATCCAAAATCCAAAATCGATCGATTCAGGGGGAGAAGCAAAGCTTCGCTAAGAATCGCAAATGTTTTAGATTTGAAATAACCAAAACGGTTCAATTCTTTAATCTAAAATCTCAAATCCAAAATCGACTGACCCCAGAGATAACAATGGCAAAGAAAGTATCGCGAAGACTGCAAGAACTTCAAAAGAAAGTAGAAGAGAGACCCTACGAACCGCTGGAAGCTCTGCAACTTTTGAAAGAAACAGCAACCGCTAAGTTTGGCGAAGCTGCTGAAGCTCACATCCGTTTGGGAATTGACCCGAAATATGCTGACCAACAGTTGCGGACAACTGTATCGCTGCCAAAAGGCACTGGTCAAGTAGTCAGAATTGCGGTGATTGCTAAGGGCGAAAAAGTTAAAGAAGCTCTGGATGCCGGCGCGGATCTTGCCGGTTCTGAAGAGTTGATCGAGGAAATTCAGAAAGGCATGATGGACTTCGATTGCCTGATTGCTACACCAGACGTGATGCCGTTGGTGGCAAAATTGGGCCGGTTGTTGGGCCCGCGCGGTTTGATGCCTTCTCCGAAAGGTGGCACGGTGACGACTGACGTTGCTCAGGCGATCGACGAGTTCAAAGGTGGTAAACTAGAATTCCGTGCCGATCGAACTGGCATCGTTCATGTTATGTTTGGCAAGGCAGCTTTCTCAGCAGAAGATTTGCTGGTCAACCTTCAAGCTTTGCAAGAAACAGTCGATCGCAACCGTCCTTCGGGCGCTAAAGGTCGCTACTGGCGCAGTTTGTACGTATCCGCAACAATGGGCCCGTCGATCGAGGTCGATATCAGTGCCCTGCGCGATATGAAACTTGACGCTGCCTAGAAAGAATTTAAGCAGAAGGCAGAAGGCAGAAGGTAAAAGACAGCTTCGGCTGTCTGTGTAAATCTCTCACAAGACTTGCGCCAAACCCCTGCTAACATCTGACTTCTGGTGATAAGCCCAATCAAAAATCAATAAGCCCGAGACCGCAGGCGCCAATCGCTTAATTTCCTGCCGAGGCTGAAGAAATAAAAAACTCAAGACTCAAATATTAGAAAATTTCTATTTTTTAATTCAGACTTGTTAATTTTTAATTCTCTGCCCCGGCTCGAAGGTCGGGGTTTTTGACGGGCAATTTTCGATCCTAAAAGGAGGTGAAATAAGTATGGGCAAAAGTTTAGCAGCAAAAAATGAGATTATTGCAGACCTCAAGCAAACCTTGAGCGAATCTCAACTGGTAATCGCGATCGACTACACGGGCTTAACTGTTGGTGAAATCACAGATTTGCGTCGGCGTTTGCGTCCGAAAGGCAGCAGTTGCCAAGTGGCAAAAAACACGCTAATGCGAATTGCTGTTGAAGGCAACGAAACCTGGCAGCCGATGCAGGAATTGTTGACCGGTACGTCGGCATTTGTGTTCGTTCAAGAAGATATTGGCGGCGCAATAAAAGCTTACCAAGAATTCCAAAAAGCTTCCAAGAAGACTCAACTTCGCGGCGGCGTGATGGAAGGACGGGTACTGAAAGAAGCTGATGTTAAAGCATTAGCCGACCTGCCCTCGAAAGAACAGCTCATGGCTCAAATTGCCGGCGCTATCAACGGTGTCGCAACCAAGTTGGCTGTGGGTATCAATCAAGTTCCTACTTCGATCGCGCGCGGTCTCAAAGCTTATGCTGAAAAAGACGGCGATGCAGCACAACCTGAAGCAGAAGCACAACCTGAAGCAGAAAGCGTATCTGCTTAGTCATTAGTCATTAGTCATCAGTCATTAGTCATCAGTCATTAGTTTTGAGCTACAGACTGAAGATTGGAGACGAGAAACTAATACCGAATGAGCAATCGAAAATCCAAAATCCAAAATCTAGAATCGAATTAGGAGTTTAACGAATGTCTACTGCAACCGACGAAATCTTGGAAAAATTGAAGACTCTGAGCTTGCTCGAAGCTTCTGAATTGGTCAAGCAAATTGAAGAAGCTTTCGGCGTTAGCGCTGCTGCTCCTGTAGGCGGCATGATGATGATGGGCGGCGGCGCAGCAGCCCCTGCTGAAGCAGCAGAAGAGCAAACTGAATTTACTGTGATGCTCGAAGAAGTTCCTGCTGACAAGAAAATCGCAATTCTCAAGGAAGTCCGCACGATTACCGGTTTGGGTCTGAAGGAAGCGAAAGACTTGGTAGAAGCCGCACCGAAGGCAGTTAAGGAAGCTATTGCTAAGGAAGCTGCTGAAGAAATGAAGAAGCAGCTTGAAGCTGTGGGCGCAAAGATTTCTATCAAGTAGTTAGAGAATGTAGTTGATATCAATTCCGGTGACACCGGGATGACTGTTAACTGTTGACTGTTAACTGTTGACTGTTGACTGTTAACATTTTTCTTTCATATGTGCTATAGATGAAGTCTTAGCCCCCCCGAAATCGCGGGGGGGTTGGGGGGGTAATATCTAGCGCTACTTTATTCCATTGGTATAAAATTAATCGCGCGATAGTTACATCTCTCGCGCGATTAATTATTTTTGGGGTAGGGAAACGGCAAGGCCGTGTTTTCTTAGATTTTAGAGGCGGCATCCATTTGCCGCACGACTGTTAAAGCAGAATAGGAAACACCGGCGGTTCCTTCTCCGGGATGGGTGGAGTCGCCCACTAACCACAGGTTTTTAATCGGCGTGCGGTTGGCAAATCCGAAGGGGCCGAAGGTTGGTATTCGCTGGCCGATGCCGCCTACAACGCCTCTATCTCTGGCTGTGTAGCGGGCAAAGGTGCGGGGTGTGGCGGCTTCTTGGTGTACAATTTTTTCGGGTGTCAAATCGAAATATTCGCTCAAACGGCCGATCGCCCCTGCGGTATATTTTTGCTTCAATCCTTCATAATCAGCGGAATTCCACCACATTCGAGTATCAGTAAAAGACGAAGCAATCACAGTCGCCATTCCCTCTGGTGCTCGGCCGTCGCCCGCATGACTGACAGAAACAAATAAGGAATTATTCTCCCCTATCTCGCCGTCGTAGTCGTAAAGAAACTGCAGGTGCGGCGGACAATTTGCCGGAATTGCGCTTTCGTGCACTCCCAAATATATGACAAATGCGCCGGATGCGGGGGGCAGTTTATCGACTCGATATTTGTAGCCTGCCATTTGAGTTGGGATTTGATTTGTTGTGTCTGAATTATCTGTTAAAGTTTCTAAAATTGGCTCGCTTGACAATAATTTTACTAGATTTTGTGCGGTGACGTTGGCAACAATGCGATCGGCAGTTTCTGTCCAAACTTCGCCGTTTTTTTGATTGCGAATCACTGTACCGGTGGCTTTCCCGTTACTGGTGACAATGCTTTCGACAGTATGCCGCAACAGCACTTTGCCGCCGTAAAGCTCGATCGCGCTTGCGAGCCGATCGCTCAACACCTGCATACTGCCTTCTAGATGATACAATCCCTGCGGCTCTTGGCTTACTCCTAAAGCCGTCGCCGCGTACAGCAGCGCCGTTTCTTCAGTATCGACTTGAGAATACAATTTTAACTGCAAATCCAGAAAAGTTTTCAAGCGCAAATTGTCCCCCAACCCACACAAGCGCAAAGCATCACCCACCGTCATAAAAGTGAAAGGCAAAGTAATTAAAGTATCGGGGCGCACAGCTTGAATTAATTGCCAGAAATCCCAGAAATTTCTAGGCGGTAAAACTGGATCGCGCCCTTGAAAATTCCAGCTAGCTTGGAACAATGTAGATAATAATTGCCAAAAACGTTCGCTACCGGGAAATTGCCGCTGTCTTTCTTCCTGCCATTTTTGCGGATCTCGCCAGACGCTAATCGGTGCAGTTTCTCCCGGTAAAAACACCGCACAAGCGGGATCGCAGGGCGTGGCGGCGGGAAGTTCGATATCTAATTCCGAGAAAATTCGGTGGTGAATCCCTCCGGGTTCCAATCCTGCAACCTGCGTCGCCCCGACATCGAAGGTAAAGCCTTTGCGTTTGAAGGTGGAAGCGCAGCCTCCAGGGACGATCGCCTGATCTAAGACTAGCACTTTGTATCCTCTGCGGGCTAGCAGGGCGGCTGCTGTGAGGCCCCCGATGCCCGCTCCAATTACCGTGACGCTGCCCTTAGTTTCGGCTGCAATAGGTTTGCTCTGAGGGGTGCGATCGCTCGTCATAATTGATTTATTGTAATATTGCTTAATATTATGCTCATATTTTGCAATAAAAAGCTTCTCCAATTACACTCCGGCAGCGACTTAAATCCCTACCTCAAAGCGAAAGTCCTCCCTAGGAGGACTGAAGAACCAATCGCTTGTAGTCAGCAGTCAGCAGTCAGCAGTCATTAGTCAGCAGTCATTAGTCATTAGTCATTAGTCATTAGTTAGTAGTTAGTAGGCAGTAGGGGCGGTGGATGGTGCGGGCGGGCCCTCTTAGGAACGAAAATTTTTGCTCGTTTTGCTCGTTACTTTCGCTCTGCCTGGTAATGCAGATAGGCGAGGCTCTGCCTTCTTTGAGGAAGGCAACTTAGTTAGCAGGCAGTAGTTAGTAGGCAGTTGTCAACAGTCAGCAGACAGTAGTTAGTAGTCCACAGTCAACAATAAACAACTCATTAGTCCTCATATCGAGAACTTTTGCTATTAGCCAGGGCTAAGTCTGAGAGCGGTTTTTCTGGTTGAGCTGACATTAGAAAATATGCAGCGTCCCTAGGGACAGCTTAAACATTTAAGCAACGGTTTGAGAAAGCCGGAGATTCTCGATTTGGGGCGGCCAAATCGCCCGCCCCAAAAAAAGATTGAGCTTAATATTGAGGGACAGACGAATCTACTTCTTGACTCCAAGCATTAATCCCGCCCTTGACATTAATCCCTTCAATTCCCGCTTCCTTCAAAATGCCCAAAGCCTTAGCAGAACGCCCGCCCATTTTGCAGTGTGCAATCAAGCGGTGCCCGTTCAACAATTCCTTGACTTTGGCAACACCTTCGCCCTGTTCGATATCGGGCAAAGGCACCAAAACAGACCCAGGAATTTGAGCAATTTGATACTCGTTGGGATTGCGAACATCCAACAGTACAAAATCCTTCGCACCGCTGTCGATCAACTTTTTAAGTTCCGCCACAGTCATCTCGGGAATTTGCTGTTGTTCTTGCGCTTCTTGGGCTTTAGCTTGAGGAATGCCGCAGAATTGTTCGTAATCGATTAACTTTTCAATTACGGGGCGGACTGGATTCGGCCGCAGTTTCAATTCGCGGAATGTCATATCTAAGGCATTGTAAAGCAACAATCTACCGCTCAAGGTTGTGCCTTGACCCAAGATAATTTTGATAGCTTCCGTTGCTTGGATAGAACCGATAATGCCGCACAAAACCCCTAAAACGCCGCCTTCGGCACAGGAAGGAACCATCCCTGGAGGGGGGGGTTCGGGATACAAATCGCGGTAGTTCGGGCCGCCTTGGTAGTTGAAAACAGTTGCTTGTCCTTCAAATCGGAAGATGGAACCGTAGACGTTGGGTTTGTTTAATAACACTGCAACGTCGTTCATCAAATAGCGAGTGGGGAAGTTGTCCGTACCGTCGATGATGATATCGTAGGGAGTGGCAATGGCGATCGCATTTTCGGAACTAATGCGAGTCTCGTACAAATCAACTTGACAAAAAGGATTAATTTCTAAAATCCGATTTTTTGCCGATTCAATCTTCAGTTTCCCAACCCAAGAAGTGCCGTGGATTACTTGGCGCTGCAAGTTGGAATGGTCTACAACATCAAAGTCTAGAAGGCCAATGCGACCAACACCGGCTGCAGCTAAATATAGCAGCAGCGGCGAACCGAGTCCTCCTGCACCGATGCAGAGTACGCTGGCTGCTTTGAGGCGCTTCTGCCCTTCCAATCCAACTTCTGGGAGGATGAGGTGGCGAGAGTAGCGTTCGTATTCTTGTTTGTTGAGCTGGATCTCGTCCAGATTAGGATTTAGCATGATATTCTGTTATAGGCTGATTTTGAATTATATCCTATCCGAATCTTTCGCATTTTTGCGTGTTTGTTATTTTTAATAATTATTTCTTAATCTGAGTCGGTTCGACTGCGACAATTTCCTCTGCTTGAAAGTTGCCCTCGGAGTCGAGAGTCCAACTGCGGAGTTCTTGTGAACTGCCTTGTCGGACGGACACTATGATGTAGGAGTATTGAGCCCAGGCCAAGGTCCGATCGCACTCCGAGGGCACTGCCGGACAATCCGGGTGAGAATGGTATATGCCAATAATATCAAGAGTTCGATCGCGCCCGTGTTTCATCGCCCGCAACATATCTTCAGGTGCTATAGCATATCTGCGTTTTTCTGTCAAGTCTTTTTGTTCCGGCCAATTATCCTCAGCTTCAGCACTCCAAGCATTGTCAGTGGGCCAAACTTCAACTAAAGTTTTAACACCGTCAGCGATCGTACCTAACAACAAACCGCAGCATTCTTCAGGATAAGCGCTTTCGCCGTGGGTGCGGATGGATAAAATATGAGAGTCGGAAAGTGCGATATTTTGCATAGGATTTTATTGTGGATTTTTTAGTAAAGTGCGATCGGGCTTTTTTTAACGAACCGCAAAGACGCAAAGAACGCTAAGGAAGAGAAGGGATGAGAAAGAGTTCACAATTGATTTGAGGTTGCTGTAGCTGTTTGCAAAGCATTTTTATAGAACCCATTGGACATCTTTGAGTTTTTAGGTTGGGTGACGAGAAATATAGAGAGAAACTGGTTTCTGAGATTTGCGAAAGGGGCGAGAAACCGGGTTTCTTGGAGTTTTTGGTTGGGTGACGAGAAATATAGACAGAAACCCGGTTTCTGAGATTTACGCAGAATAGATATCAAATGGGTTCTCAGTTTGGTTGACATATCCGACATATTGACTCAATACAGAAAAGTCTAACTCTGGCAAAAACTCACTCCTTGAAATTAACTGATAACCTTGTTCTCGCAAGCGGCAAACAGAAAATTGATTGTTAGCCCAAAACCAAACTTCAGGAACCTGCAAACCGCAATACACTTCTAGTGTATCAACTCCACCGCTAGTTAAAGCAATTTCGATCGCAAGATCCGGAATTTCTGCCAGTGCACCCAAGCAGTAACATTCATCTGGTTCCGCCCCCGTCTCACAACTTCGCGCCGAAATGTAGCACTTCCGTAACCGTTGAGATTAATTAGCCTTTCAACCGCATAGATTTCTATCAACCGGGCAATAATTTTTTTGAGCCTTTCCTGTTCTGGCGAAGTCGTCATAACAATTTCTAACGTTCCTTCCAAATAAGTCATTCTGGGAAATTCATCGACAAACATATCGGAAAGTTGCTCGTACTGTTCCCAACTTATATCGTATAAAATAATGCGCTGTTCGGTAGCCAGTTCGAGAGTTTTTGGATCTAAAAGTAACATAATCAATCACCTGCACTCAGACATTTAAACCTGGGATTTTTCCAATATTTCTCACCCTTCTTCTCTGCGTTCTCTGCGGCCTCTGCGGTTCGCAAAAAAAAATGTAGAGTGCGCCGCAGCGCACCTTACAGATGAATCTAATTAATGCAATCAAGCGGGAGTTTGCTGTAACTCAGGCCGCTCATCGGGGACGATCGCACCTTCAACAGGACACACCTGCAAACAAATGCCGCAGTCAATGCAAGTATCAAAATCAATCCAAAACCAATCAGTACCCTTGACATTTTTGCCGGGGCCGGGGTGGATGCAAGCAACGGGACAAGCGCCGACGCAATCAGCAACTCCCTCGCAAATATTCGTAACGATAGTGTGCGCCATAGTGTTCTCAATTCTTCAGATATAGCAGACGTGAAATAATTTTCGACTCGAAGTTGAAATTAAAATCTGAAGTCTTCTTCCAATTTAGCATTGCAGACAGGCTCGATCGAGCTTAGTCTGTTTTGCCAAGCAGCCCGAACAAATCTTCGGCTACAGCTTTGTGACCGTCCTTGTCCAGATGAACCATATCAAATTTAATGTACATCGGGGCAAAACGACCTTCTCGATCGCGGATTGCCGATCGCCCGCGGCGAATTCCTCCAGTAGAATCGACATAGGCCAAACCCAGGGACTTACAAATTTCCCCAAGTCGTTTCCCCGCATCCATAGTCAGCCGCTGTTTGGGTACTCGCTGTTCGTTATCAGAAAAGCCGTCAAAAGCCATAAAGCGAGGAGGCAAGTAAACTACAGTCAAAGAACGGCCGTCAGCAGCCACAGAGTCCCGGAGTGCGATCAAATCAATCTCGAATTGCTTCCAAGCACGTTCAGCCAAATCCTTCGGCAAATCCGCCTGCTGCCAACCCAAGGCTAGGGTTGCACCCAACGGAACTTCCGGTTTGAGGTTGTTGTTTGCCAAACCCACGAAGTACAAGGCTTTTTGGGAGTTGATTTTCAGCCAAGACGGGGTAGCGAAGATTTTAAAATGCTTTTTCACATCAGCCAGCTTGGATTTGACAATTGGTTCGAGATAGGGGTTTGCAATCACTGATTTGTCATTGCGCCGAAACCACGTCATCGAAACCAAGTTGTCGTCTACCGCCAGCACTACTAAATCTGGCTGGTACTTAGACCATTGGTTGCGGTAAACAGAGTTAATTTCCTTCACGGAATAACCCTCTAGAGCTGCATTTATGTAGGTTGCCGCTTTGCCGTTTTTCTGAAAAACAGTTGCTAGCTGGGCCGGCCAAGTATCTTCGGCAGCAATCCCTGTACCGAAGGTGGTGGAATCTCCCATTCCCAGAATTCGCAACTCGCCTGGAGCTTTTTTAATCGGCAGCAGCGGGCCGCGATTGCCTGCGCTGCTGACGGCGATGGGACGACCGCCTGTCAATTCGCGATCGAAAGTATTGTTAGTATACTCAGGAGCAATAACTTGCAGGAGTGCTTCTAACAATACAACTGCCAACAATACCTTCGACAAATCCACACCAATGCAGCGAACTGTGGTTTTTAAATTGGCAATTGCCTTGTCATTAAATATCTGACTCATATTTTTTCAAGCCACTTAGAACTGGAAGTAAAGGAAATTTGAACTTGAGGCACCGGCGAAGGTAAACATCAGCGCGATTGCCATTACACAAGCAATCCACTTGAGCAAATTTGGGCGATTTCCGGCCAGAGCCATCCACTTTTGCTTCAAATCAAACCATTCAACTAGCAGAAGTGCAGCCATGTAGAACACTGGCCGATAGTCGATCGGTATCCGCCCGTCAGCCAAGCTAAATATCCGCTGCAATACGACAGCGGCACTGTTCAAATTTGATGCCCGGAAGAATATCCAAGAAGTACAAATTAGACACAAGGTAATCAGCCAGCGAATTAAATAATTGATTTGAGAAGTTGGCTTAGATGAAAGTTTAGTTGCTCGTTCAATGGAGAGCATTGCTCCTTGGAAACCTCCCCAAACAACCCAGTTCCATCCAGCACCGTGCCAGAGGCCTCCCAGCAGCATGGTAATCATCAGGTTTGCGTAGGTGCGGAGATTGCCGCCCCGATTGCCGCCTAGAGGAATGTAGAGGTAGTCGCGCAACCAATTTGACAGCGAAATGTGCCACCTGCGCCAGAAATCAGTAATGCTATAGGCTAAATAAGGTTTCTCAAAGTTTTTCGGCAGTTCAATTCCCAATAGGCGAGCCGAGCCGATCGCAATATCGGAATAACCCGAAAAGTCGCAGTAGAGTTGAACGGTATAAGCCAACGTACCCAACACCAGCCCCAGCCCGGAAACACTTTCGGGACTGGCGAAAACCTCGTTGGCTATTGGTGCGATCGAATCAGCTACATAAACCTTTTTCAGCATTCCCCAGACAATCTGAGCAATACCGCTGCGGATCGCCATCCAGTCTACCGAAGCATTGCAGGCAAATTGGGGCATCAGAACTTCGGCGCGGACGATCGGCCCTGCTAACAAACTAGGGAAGAAAATCACGTACAGCGCTACATCGAGGATTGACTCTCTAGCCTTGGTAACGCCTTTGTAGACATCGACTATGTAGCTAATTGTTGAAAACGTGTAAAAAGAAATACCTAAAGGTAAGAGCAGGTTCAGTTGGGGCCAAAGGCGAAATCCTAACAGCGAGTAGCTCGAATCTAAGAAAAAGTTTGCGTATTTAAACACAAACAAAGTGCCAATAACTACAAGCAAAAAAGTAATTAAAGCAGTAGTTCGGTTTTTCGGTTTAGTCGATGAGTCAATTATGCGAGCTGTTGTATAAGCTAGCAGGGTATAGCCAACCATTAAAATTGAGTAGGGTACGCTCCAAGCCCAATAAAAACAGTAGCTGGCCAACAACAGAAACCAACGTCGGTAGTGCGGTGTCAATAAGTAATACACATACACCACAACTACTAGGAATCCCAAAAACAGTGTGGAGTTAAACAGCATTTTAAAGTTTTACTCTCCAACCGGAAACTAATGCTCACAATGCTAGCAAAAACGAAAAACGATCGAGTATCCTACTCAGGGACGCAGGAACTTGTTTTTTTATGGAAAAACGCCACTACAGCAATGGATTTAGGAGCGAAAATCAGTTTTATTAAGTTTTTGTACAATATTTATGAGAACCCCGACTTCTCTAAGAAATCGGGGTTCTGGGTGTTCTGTCGCAACTATTAATTGACAGATTCAATATTTGTGCGAACCCCGACTTCTCTAAGAAATCGGGGTTCTGGGTGTTCTGTCGCAACTATTAATTGACAGATTCAATTGTTGGCAATCCTTCGGCATTTACCCACGCAATTTGAGCAATTCGCCGATCGCGCGCGTATTCCCGCGCCGCCTCCTGAGTCTCCCGAATCTCCAAATCTATCTCTACCCTAATTGGGGGGCTGGACTCTCTGAGTTTGCGGGCACAATCAAAGGCCGCTGCGGCTGCTTCAGGAGTTTGAGGTACAATCAACCATTCGCTGGCTGGTGTCTCTGCGGGCAATTGACCCCCTGTCAACAAAACTTGGTGCAAATCTTCAATATTCAGACAAAACCCGATGCCGGGGGAATTTTGCCCTTGGGGATCGAACAGTCCCAACAGTCGATCGTACCGCCCGCCTTGTCCTAAAACTCGCTGTCCGCTTTTGCTGCTGCTGACAACTTCAAACACTATTCCAGTGTAGTAGTCAAAGGTTTGAATTAAACTTAAATCGAGGTGAATTTGAAATTTCAGATGGGGGATTTTTGCTTGACATTTGTGCAGCAGTTCGATCGCACATTTAAGATTGTTTAACGCCGCTTGCTGTGGCAAATCTAAATCCAGCTTGGCAACAATCGGCAATACCTCTTCCGGGCGGCCGCGCAAGTCAAACAACAGCAGAGCTCTTTCTCGCAATTCGTCCGACAGCGGCAAGGTTTCCAAGGCTATGCGATCGAGATTGGCGATCGCGTGGCGCACTTTTTGGCGCACGTTTGGTGCAAACGGTTCTAGCAATGTTGCCGTCAAGCCCGCTTCTCCCAACACCAAATGCCAGTCATCTATTTCCAAGCTCTGCAAGCACTCAGACAGCAGCAGCAGCACTTCCGCATCCGCAACGCTCCCCCCCGCGCCGAGCAGCTCTACCCCGGCTTGATAGAACTCCTGTTGCCCGCCAGAACCCGTATCTGCACCTTTGCGGAAGACGTTGGCGTTGTAGTAGAGGCGCTGGGGCTGCCAGCGAGTCCCGGACATCCGCATCGCAGCCGCGCGGGCGATAGATGCTGTCAATTCCGGGCGCAAGCCGAGTTCTCCATCCTCAGCGTCTTGGAGTTGAATTAAGGTCGATCGGTCGATCGCGCCCCCAGCCATCAAAGTCTCCAGCCTCTCTAGAGTAGAAGTAATAATTCGGTGATAGCCCCAGCGGTGAAAAACCTGCTGCAAGCGCCGTTCGATCGAAATTTTTTGAGCAACGTCAAGGGGCAATAAATCTCTTGCACCCGATGGGGGTTGGTGAACCATATCAATTTTAGATTTTAGACTTTAGATTTTCGATTGGGCGTAGAAGCTTAGCTTGAGGGACGGTATTAAAGTCGAACGTGGCAAGCCTAACATTCGACTTTAACAAATTAAGGTATCAACAATACGCTTGGGAGCGGAACACCGGGCGCTTGAAACCGCCGCATTATCTTTTCAACGATTCAAAACTGACAACTGACAACTGACAACTTCTTATTTCTTTTTGCCGCCAAACAAACTCCCAAAAAATGCGCCCAGTTTGTCCTCACTTTTCTTGTCCTTTGCCCCGGAAGCTGCCTGTTCCAGCTTTTTCTTCACCTCCAAAGCCGTCGGTTCTTCAGGATTCGAGGCCAAAGCTTTTTGCACCTCAAGTTTGGCCATTGTGGCTTGATTTTGTTGCAGGTAACACATTGCTAACAAACCGTGAGCTTTGCCGTGTTTCGGTTCGCGCTTCAGGGCTTCTTTCAACTCCAAAGTTGCTTTGGCGTAATTTTTGCTGTCCATAAATCCTTGAGCTCGGCGGCAAGATCCGTCGGCCAGCGAGTCTCGGGGCGTGACTTTGGGTTCCGGCGGCGGCGCTGGAGCTGCGGCGGCTGGGGTGGCGGCGGCTGGGGTTGCTGCTGCTTTTTTTGGTGTGGTAGTTGGGGTGGCGACTTTTGCGGGCGAACCGGTTCCAACTGCACCGCCAAGCCGCTCTTTTCGCAGCAGGTAAACCATGTTTAGTTCGCTAATCTGAGCGATCGCATCTTGGGTTTCCTCAACTGATTCGTACTGCTTGAGAGCGAGTTTAGCAACTGCTGTTTTATAAGCTTCTTCCCAATTTTGAGCGGTAGCTAACTGTTTGGCTGCTGCGCTTTCGATGTGCATTTTTGCCTGTTCTTTAAGGACGCGCTTGCCGATTGCTGCTAATAGCAGGTTGTATTCTTTGCGATCGTTTTCCTTGGAGAATTTGTTGTAGGCCGGATTGACTACTTTTGACAAAAATTGGTTGGCCCAATCTTTATCAGCTTGGTCTTCAAAAGAGCAAGTATCCGAATGCAAGCGGCGGGCAATTTTCATGTAGCGCTTGCGGATGTCGCTAAACTCGGCGTCTAAGGGAACTCCCAAAATTGCGTGCTGATCTGTGAAGTCGTACTTGAACAGCCCTTTTGTCATTTCAAAAGACATAACTTTTACTCTCGCTTTCTTGGCTTTTCACTATTCTTTAATGTAGCTTGTGTCAAGGGGTTGTGACCCCCGTACTACCCCCGATCCCTTGCTGTCGAAACGCTACCTCCACGAAGATAAGGGCGGAACTGACAGCAGTGCGCCGCTGAGTTCGGCGTGTATTTTGCCGTTGGTGGCCAAAACTCGACCAGAGTTCATCTCAAAGGCACCGCCATCATAGGCTGTAACTTGACCTCCGGCTTCGGAGACGATGAGTACGCCGGCTGCTACGTCCCAAGGGGCGAGTCCCCGTTCCCAGTATCCGTCCAATCGCCCTCCGGCTGTATGTGCGAGGTCTAGCGCTGCCGAACCGCTGCGCCGCACGCCTTGGGTGAGGTGGGTGAGGTGACAGAATTCCGCATAGTTATTGTCGGTTGTTTCGCGCCGATCGTATGCAAAGCCGGTAATTAACAAACTTTTGCTCAATTCTGAGATTTGGGAAACCGAGATCGCCCGCCGGTTGCAAGTCGCCCCCAATCCTTTAGCTGCGCGAAACAATTCGTTATGAGAAGGGTCGTAAATTACGCCGATTTGTGGTATGCCGTCGATTAAAAGTCCGATCGACACGGCGTAAAAAGGATATTGGTGAGCGTAATTGGTTGTGCCGTCCAAAGGGTCGATCGCCCACAGGTATTTGCTGTTAGCATTCCCTAATTTGCCGGATTCTTCGGCGAGGATGGCGTGATCGGGTACCTGTCTGCCGAGAATTTCTAAAATGACGGCTTCTGAGGCTTTGTCGGCTTCTGTGACTAAATCGCCCGATCGACCTTTTTCTTGAATTTTTTCTAATTTTCCGCAGAAAGATTGCAGGACTGAACCAGCGGCTAGGGCTGCTTCGGTGGCTATTTCTAAGAAGTTTTGCACTTGATTATCAGTCATTTGTCAGTTGTTAGTTGTCAGTTGTTAGTTGTCAGTTGTCAGTTGTCAGTTGTCAGTTGTCCAACGTCATGTTTTGCTGTCCCCGCCGAGCTTTGGGTCCAACGTCATCAGTCCGATGGAAATCATTGCTCATGAGTTGTTAGTGATAACTGAAGAGCTTTTAGTTCTTGACCAATCACCAATTACTAATAACTAATCACCAATCACCAATCACCAATCACCAATAACTAATAACCAATAACTAATAACTAATGACTACTGACTAATGACTACTGACTACTGACTATTTTTGATTTTGTTGGCGGAATTCTGCAGGAGTTTGGCGCAAAGCTCGTTCTGGATTCCACAGCCCTTTACCCATGATTCTCGCCCATTCTTGAGCGTTGAGGAGTCGCTGCTGATATTTCCTGTTGCGCGATCGCGCTGAGGCCAAAACATAACCTTCTTTGACTAACTGTTCGTTGAGCAAAATTCGATCTTGCCACAAGTAGGCTAATTTGCGATCGAACTGGTCTCTAACTTCGATGTCTGATTCTAGCAATACTTGTTTTCCCCCAATTAACTGCTCTAATCTTTGTTTGGCTGCTTCTCCCCAAGGCTGCTGTTTTAAATCTGGCGCATCAATACCAATCAGTCTAATTTGTTCTAATAAGGCGATTTTGTCGGCTGTGCTGATAACTTCGATTGTTTGTCCGCTGATGGCTCTTTCTACTTTGGCGATCGTACCTTGGGGAATTTCTGGTTTTTGGCAGCTAGCTAACAATACACAAAGGGCGATCGCAAATAACCGATAAAGCATGAATAGTTGGTAGTCGATAATTTAAAAAATTGCCTCATTCCTCATCCAGCGGCAAACCAACTTTAACTTTACCTTTACCAAAATAGCGACCGAACTGCAGTTCGTACACTTCGTCTTCGTCTTGCGTCTCTACTTCGATGTTGGAACGGGGATAGCAGACGCACAGCAGGGCATAACCCTCTTTTTGCAGTTCCACAGAAAGTCCCATTGCTTCTGGCTGGTGCAGTTCCCCTGACTTGACGCGCACCGCACAGGCTGTACAAGCGCCGTTGCGGCAGGAAAATGGCAATTCTACTCCTTGGTTTTCGGCGCTTTGGAGGATGTAGCGGTCTTCTGGTACTCGCACTGTGTGGCGCGATCCGGTTTGTCGGTTATGAATTTTAATTGTGTACGATCGAGTCATGGTATTTTAGATTTGAGATTTTAGATGGGGCCTTGGGAAGCCAAGTCCTTTAGATGAATGGGTTTGCCACACGGGGAGGAGAATTTGGCCCGCTTGGCAAGACACCCTACCCATATTAAACAGCAAATTTATCCCGTTACCCCCTTTCCAAATCAGATTTGTTCTGCTAAGATAGTTGAGCTGTGGCTAAATGAATGAACTTAGCCCTGGAGAGGTGGCCGAGCGGTTGAAGGCGCACGCCTGGAAAGTGTGTTTAGGGCAACTTAACGAGGGTTCGAATCCCTCCCTCTCCGTTAATCAAGCTGTTCAGGCAAAAAAAACAGCTTGCAAAAAAAATCTCTTCTGTGAGATAAGCGTTTTAATTATAGCGATCGCCCGTGAGTTTTATGAGAAAATTCACGGGCGATCGGTTTTCTGTTTTTGAGCGTAAAAAGACTTCTTACGCACGGGGATCAGAAACCCGGTTTCTTCCTAGATACTTCGCTACCAAACCAAGATTTATTGGAGAAACCGGGTTTCTGAGGCGTCCAAGAATGTGTAAATTAAGGGCGATCGCGCGGAGAATAAACGCCCATATATAATGCGAATAGTAGAAAACCATACTCACAGAAAAAATTAAATGCAAGAATTAAATAAATTAGAATTAGATGGACTTAACAGGATGGGGGCCGTTCGCACTCAGGTAAAGCTGACCAATGCAATAGATGAAGCGCTAGTAAGTCGGGGGTTGCTGGCACCTCGGCTGTTGCGGGAGTGTCAGAAAGAAGCTCTAGTAGATACAGGCTCAGTTTACCTAGTAATTTCATCAGAGATAGTACAGCAGCTTGGTTTGCGGATTATCGGTCAACAGGTCGTTAAATATGCTGATGGGCGTCGGGAAACTGTAGGAGTGACGGAAGCTATATTGGTTGAAATTGAAGGACGCAGGACTACTGAAGATGCTTTAGTAACTGGCGATGAAGTGCTTATCGGTCAGGTTGTGTTGGAAAAGTTAGATTTTTTGGTGGATTGTAAAAATCAGCGATTAATCCCGAATCCAGCTAATCCTGAGTATCCAGTTACTTATATCAAGTAATATCGTTTCCGCTGTTTTGAGAATAATAATTTTTATAATTCAGTGCGAGCGTCCCGAGCGCGAGGGGGACGTTCTGCGGTATGATTTCGACCTAACTGGATTTGATATAAACGGTCGATCGCCCATTCAATCCAACTTAACCGCCGGAATTCCACTTAGTCACCTGATTCATTCGAGACAAAGCACTTTCAGCAGACTCACGAATATAAGGATCGGCATCAGGATTGGCCGCCGCCGCCTCCAAAACCTCCTGGGCTTTTGTGCCTCCGATTGTCGCCAAGGAACCAGTTATCGCCACAGCTAAGGCAATATTGTCAGTATTCTCGATCGTCTCAATCAAGATATCCAACGCCCCTGTACCAATTTGTCCCAGCGCCATTACCGAGGAGATATAAACCACCGGATTCGGATCGCTTAATGCTTTTTGCAGCCCTTGCAATCCTAATTCTGGAAAAGTTATATCGGGATAGTTGACAGCGATCGCCGTTAATGCCTTTGCACAACTCGCCTGAACCGTGGCATTCTTGCTATTGAGCAAAGAATCTACCAGCAAGGGTACAGCATCGTTACCGATTATCCCCAAAACTTGCACTGCCGATCGGCGATAAACAACATCTTCGTCATCCAAAATTCCCATCAGCCGCGGAATAGTGGTTTCGTCGCGAGTTTCTGCTATTTCACTGATTGCGCGTTTCCGCAGGTGCGGATTTGGATGCTTTAGCTGTTGGAAAAGTTCTTCTTTCGGCATTTTAGTCAGTTGTCAGTTGTCAGTTGTCAGTTGGCAGTAGTCAGTTGTCAGTTGTTATTAGTTAACGGTCAACAGTCAACAGTTAACAGTCAACAGTCAACAGTCAACAGTCAACAACCTTAAATTATTATACTCTAGAGATTAAACTCGCGGCTTTGGCCTGCAGCAGCAAATCCTCGTCGGCGGCCAAAATCTCGCGGCCGCTTTTGTCTCCTAATTTTTCCAAGGCCATCAAACTAGCATATTTCAAATCCCAAATTCTAGTTTCCAGACCAACTTTTAGTTCGGCAATAGCGCGTTTGTCCCCGATTTCGCCGAGGGCGAAGGCGGAGGCGGCGCGGGATTTTTGAAACTGCGGTTCTCGATTGTGCAGCGCTTCTACGAGTAAATCGAAGGCTGGGGCGTACTTGAGCCAACCCAGCAGTTTCATGACGTGATAGTGCGCTCCGTAATCGTTGTATGCTGATTTTGCATAAGTTGCGAGTAAGGCATCCGGTGCTTCATTTCTGTAGGATTCTAGGATGGTTTTGGTTGCCAGATAACAGCGCCCGAAATCGGTTTCGTAGAGTTCATTAATTGCAAATTCGAGGCTTGGTAGTTGGTCGTATTCGTGTACTAAATCGAGGTCGTCGGGCCGATCGCCAATTATGCGATCGAGCATCGGTTCAATTTCGGCAAAAGCAATTTCTCCAGCAGGAATCCCCGCACTCGCCAGCATCCGCACGGCCCGCAGGCGAAACACCAAAGACACGGGACAGCGTGAAATCTCAGGAATTGCTTTGTAATATTTGGCGTCTATTAAATCTTGAATGCTGCTGCGGCGATCGTTAACATTGCTGCTTTGCAGCAACTCTACCACGCGCGACATTTGCGAGTAATCTCCCGAAAAGCGGCAGATTGTGGTGATTGCCGCACCTTGAATCATCCCATCTTTATCCTCTACAAATTTGTTGAGGCGCGAGAGTGATGCTGTGTAATTCAATTTTGCCAAAGCGTGGATGATTACCCGATAGCTTTGACCTGGTTTGTCGAGCAATTTGGCAATATCTTCTAAGATATCGGGATTTTCTGTGCCGATTTCCCCGATCGCCCAAACTGCATTTTCTACCACGTAACAGTCATCATCGCCCAAGCAAGCATGGAGAGATGTGAGTGCAGATTTTGCCTGCAAGCGCCCCAAGGTTTCTGCTGCTTTGCGGCGAACTGAGCGATTGTCAAGCCCATCGTCGGTATTTTCCACGGCTACAATCAGGGCCGCGATCGACTTTTCTGTGGAAAAATTTACTAAATGAGAAGCTGCAATGTAGCGATCGTAAGGGTCATCTAGTTTTTGGGCCGGCGTTTCCAAAATGGCGATCGCCTGTTCTTCTGTCAGATTAAATAAATTAAAAAAACGCTTATCCACTTACCAATTACCCATAACTAACTGTACGATACCACCAAAAACACCGATACACGAATTAATTTTTTTAATGCCTTTTCATCACCAATAACCAATAACCAATAACCAATAACTAATAACCAATAACTAATAACCAATAACTAATAACTAATAACTAATAACTAATAACTAATAACCAATAACCAATAACTAACAACTAACAACTAATGACTAATAACTAATGACTGATGACTCTTAAAGTTAAGGGACTCTTAGCACGACACTAAACCCGATTTAGGCTTTCGCAGCGTCTCAAGAGTCCCCCACAACCGATCGAACTTGCGTCCAACCTAGCCGTGAATTATGCGATCGAACTTTCTAGGAAAGAGAGTTGATCGTGTAGTCGAGGAGAGCGCGGAACTCTACCAAGGCTTGAGGAGACATATCGCGAGGAGCGCAAGCGCGATCGCGAGTGTACACCAAAGCAGCAACGTAAGGAGCTGTAGGCAAGTTCAAAGCGCGGTAAACTTCGCGTTGACCGGCAATACCCCATTCATCAAGAGGGCCTGTGCCGCCAACTACCAAGCAGTAGTTGATCAAGCGCAGGTAGTGCTTGATGTCGCGCATGCACTTGTCTTTTTTGACTTGAGTGTCGTTGGCCTCGCCAGCGTTGTTCAAGTAAGGATATTTTTTGATGCAAGCATCGTAGCCTTCTTTAGCAACTGCGTCGATTCCAGCAGCCAGCTTTTCAGCAGCTTCTAGACGAGCAGCAGCGCGTTGAATGCTTCCTTGAACCGATTCCAAGTCAGAAGAGGAGGGGAAACGCCCCGCCGCATCAGCAGCCGTAACTACTGTGGTGATTACTGATTTCATGTTCTGAGATCTCCAGAAATAGATTTTTGACAGTTTGTTTCAATTCAACTGGCAAGGGAGCCAGTAACTATTGGCTTGCTTGAATTAGCTCAGAGCAGAAGCAACGCGATCGAAGTAGCTAGCAGCTTCAGATGCCAAAGAGGAGCAGTCGCCATCAATGGTTTCCATTTTGCGGAAGCGATTGCCAGCTTGAGCTTCTGTATTTGTGTTGTTAATGTGAGCAACAGAGCTAGCTTTCATGATTTGAACTGCACGAACTGCGGAGCCAGAAGGCACGCCCAGAGCGATGTAGGTTTCTTTCAAGCCATTCAAGCAACGATCGTCCAAAACGGAAGCATCGCCAGCGAGCAAAGCGTAGCTAACGTAGCGCAGGATGATTTCGCCGTCGCGCAAGCAAGCAGCCATGCGACGGTTCGGGTAGCAATTGCCACCGGCTTGAATCAAGCCTTGGTTTTCGCAGATCATGCCGGCGATGGCATCAGAAACTATGCAGCTAGCGTTGCTGGCGATCGCGTTTACAGCGTCCAAGCGCTTGTTGCCTTCAGCAATAAAGCTTCTGAGCGAAGCAAGTTCAGCGCCACCAATAGTACCGGTTTTGGCATCTGCCGTAATTACGGCTCTGGAAAATGCGTCTAGCATTGAGCTCTCCTTCTGAATAAAAGGTAAAAATCTTGTTATTTAACAAGTCGATTTAGAACATAAAAGACAACGGGCCTCTCAGTCTCATTTATTAGAAACAAAGTAATAATCTGTAACATTCTGCTACAGGCGACACAGGGTGTGGGGCATCCAACCAGGGGAGGATTTACGCAACAAACCGGGTTTCTAGGAAAAATCGTCGATCCGAGAGATGATTGAGGCCCCAAAGCTGGTTTTTGACGCCGCGTGCTTCCAGCAGCAGGAATGCTTGGAGGATTTCTGGCGGAGGCTTAATTTCTCGGCGGGCAACAATATGTATGTCTTGCCTAAACTCGCCCTCGCGGCTGAGTTTGGCTCAGTTTTGGGGCACAGTGCCTTCCAAAGCCGCTGCAACCACCCTGTAATGCTCATCCCGCTGCAGTTGGGAGAGCAATTCTTTAGCTTGGGAGTCTTGAGTACCGTGGAGGGCGATCGCCGCCCGCCACCGATTCCGCCAATACGAATCTCGCGCCATAGTTGTTAGCAAACTTAAAGCCTCATCCTTCAAAGGAGACTTTAAGACTTGTTTGAGAGCCAGAATACCAGCTTCTCGAACAGTTTGCGTTTCATCATCAACGGCTGCTATTGCTACCGCCAACAATACATCAAAGCGACTGGTTTCTACCAACAAAGAAAGCACCGTTTGACGAACCAACCAGTTATCGTTACTCTCAAACAATTGTTGAATCACAGGAATTGCTGGCTCCCCAAAGTCAAAAATAGAATTAGCTGCCTCAGCAACTACATTACTATCTGACTCTTCTTGAATAATCTTTTGCAAAGCAGCAAAAGACGCTTCTGTTCGGTGATTCCCCAAGCCCATCACAGCAAGAAGGCGCAGTGTAAAATTTTCCTCTTCACCTAATTTTTGGAGAATTGGGAGAGCGATATCAGCGGGAAATTCTGCTAATTCGTCTAAGGCGGCTTTACGGATATTCAGTGCGGGCGCGCGGAGGTTAGTTTCAATTTCAGGAAGGCGATTTTTGTTCACTTTTTTAGTTGATTTTTTTTAGAAGACTCAGCGATCGAAATCGCTCTTATCCAAACAAAACCAGCCTCTGCGGGTTGAAGAATGCGCGGTTTGACTTGCAGGGCGGTTTTAAGCGCCGTCTTCTCTAACAACATCTATTCCCAATCATCCGCCTCAGACTGTTTCTGAATCTGAGAAATCGCCAACTGAATCACCGATCGCACCTGCGCTTCCGACTCCCCAACAAGTGCAGCTTCCAGCGGTTCCAAAACAACCGACAACTCAGGCGGATCTTCGCTCGTGCCAATTTTCATCAATGCTAGAACCGCCGCTTTTCTGCTTTCCCAACTTGCATGGTGCAGCAACTCAATCAAGTTAGGAATTGCAGGTTTGTAAGCCGCAATTCCCAAAGCAGATGCTGCTTCCACGCGCACAATTTCCGCCGTGTCTGTCAGAGCATTAACTAACAGTTCAAAAGCAGCATCTTCCGGTTCTTCTCTCGCAATTTTGGCGATCGCCCCTACGACAGCAGCCCGCACCTCAACCGAATCCGACGCGATTTCCCGATACAAACAGTCCTTTGCCTTCGAGCCAATAAACGCCAAAGCCCAAGCCGCGTGTCCCTTAGTATTTTCAGAATGTTTTGGCGAAGCTAAAACTTCCAACAAATGCGGCACTGACGGTTCGCCCAACTGAGCGAGGGCTGCCGCAGCCGAACCGTGGACAACAGTATCCTCGTCGTGCAAAAAAGCCTCTAACAGGCTCTCAAGGGCGGCGGGATCGCCAATCAGAGTCAGCGTTTTAGCACTTGCTCTACGCACGACTGGGTTGGGGTGGTTTGCTAGAGCTTCCACCAAAAAAGGAGTTGCGGGTTTGCCAATTGAGCCGAGGGTTTCGGCAAAATTCAGCCGCATCATTCCCCGCGAATCTCCCATACATTCGACCATCTTTTTGAGAAGTTCGCTATCGTTGGGATTGAAAGTTTCCAGAGCTTTTTGCTCCCTGACTTTTTGCAGCAAAGCGTCGCTTTCTGCTGGATCGATCGCTGTTTGAATGTTAGTCATCGGATTTGAGATGTTAAATTTTAGATTTTAGATTGATGTAATTCCTATCAAATTTAGCATCAGCGAGATTTGCACCTCTGAAGGAAGTGTGCTGAGCATTTCTAATCTCTCTAACAATAGCAGAAAAAGAGACAAACGACCACCAAAAATATAGCAGCGACACCAAAGCGAAACAGGTACCCCAAAACAGTTTGTGAGTGCTCAGAAAAGCGCTAGCAGTTGCAGAAAACAAAAAAGCTGCTCCGTAAGTCGTAACACTTCCAGCCGCTACGATCGCCACCTTAGCAAATTGGCGGCGAATCCTGGAATTCACAAAAAACATTAACACCCCGCCGATCGCCATTCCAGCAAGAGCAGCCTGAGAATTATTATTAGTTGCAGTCCCAGCATAGAAAAATCCCAACAAAGCCCCTGATAGAATAGCAGAAATTGTCCCCGCAAATCTACCGATTTTTGAGGTTGGTGGCTGTGTGCGGGCGATCGCCCCAGCCAACCCAGCAGCGCTCAAAACCCCATATAGCAACAGCACAAAAGGCCAACTGCGAGAACCCAATACCTGTCCTTGGGTTCCTAAAATCAGTCTAGTCACAACATCGCCCACAACCAAACAAATCGCGATCGCCCCAGCACTCAAAACAGCAATCTGTCGCCCAGAAACCCCAATCTTCGCACCAATAAAATTCGCACCCACCAACTGAGCATTTCTAAAATTGCAGCCACGAACATCCGCACCGCCAAAATCAGCACCATTAAGAACTTGTCCTTGGAACGATCGATTTCGCAAAACCTGATTGCTAAAATTATTGACATCCGAATAACTCATATTTCTCTCTTCTTCCCTCTCTTCTCTTCCTACGCGTCCTTAGCGTCTTCGCGGTTCGTTAAAAAATCTCCTTCACAAAATGAAACTAACCAATTGGCTCAAAATCAAACAAATTTCCCACATTCTCGGTTTCGGAATACTGCTCGCACCAATACTAATCTATAACATTCCCTACTTTTCGCGTCCAGCACAAACAAACGAAACCCGATCGCTCTTTCAAGGAATAGCCTACCGCAGGGAATTCCGCTCAAATCCGCGTCCCATCATGATTCACATTGTTAGCATCGACCTCAAAGCCCCAGGAATAGGAATTTTTGTCACCCCCGGAACTCCAACAGCCGATTTAACAGAAACCAACGCCCGCACCGCTACTGAATTTATCAAAGAATTCAAATTGCAACTAGCAGTCAATGCCAATTTTTTTTATCCCTGCATTGAGGAAGCACCTTGGGATTATTATCCCCGCAGAGGCGATCGAGTCAATAACGTCGGACACGCCATTAGCAAAAGCCAAGCTTATTCCCAACCAGATTCAAACTTTCCCGCCCTTTGTTTTGACACCAAAAACCGCGCTCAAATAATCGAAAATGGCAATTGTCCTGCGGGAACAGCCTATGGAATTGCGGGAGATACTTTGCTGGTAAAAAATGGCAAAATAGTAGCACAAAATCAGGAAGAAAACCAACAAGATCAACTATATCCCCGTGCAGTTGCGGCGATCGATCTCACAGGCAAAAAGTTGTGGTTAATTGTGGCAGACGGCAAGCAGAGGCTTTACAGCGAAGGGCTGAATTTGAGCGAAATCACAGAGATTGCGATGCAGTTGGGAGCCGATACAGTGCTGAATTTGGACGGTGGTGGTTCGGTAACATTGGCAGTAGCATCGCCATCAGGAGCAAAACTGTTGAATGCTCCGATTCAGAATAAAATCCCCATGCAGGAACGTCCAATTTCTAATCATTTAGGGTTTTATGCGCGGGAAAATTAGGGTTGCAAATTGCGGTTTCTCTCCAGCTAATTGTATGGTACGTAATGCGCGCCATACAATTAGCTAATGTTCACTTTTTAACTAAACTGGCTCATTTTCGCAATCAAATGGTCGAAATAAGGAGCTAATTTTGCTGCATTATCCGCATCGCACCGCTTCAAACTAGCAGCCTTAATCCCTGACAGGCCCAGAACCATTGCAGGCAAAGGAACACCCAATTCTTGATACAACAAATTCATGTTGTGCAGCCCTTCCTCGCTGGTAAATTCGGGGATATTTCCCGCAATTCCATAGGTAATGCAGCGGAGAAAATGCCAGAAATCTCGCCAACAAGCCTCCGCCCGCGCGGGGGGATAAAGCTCGCCTCCGGGTTCAAAAATATTTGGATATGCGGCTAAAACTTGTTCCCTGGCTTCCGATACGATATCGGTAGCATTGTCGCGCAGGAATTTTACAGTATTAATTAATGTTGGTTCGGATGAGTTAAGTTGCTGCAAATCTTCATCGGTGAGATAGCGCCCTGTGTCGTCAGCAGCTTGAATCAGTTGGATTTCTGCGGGAGAGTGGGAATTTTCCCAGGCTGTCAAGCTGACAATTCGGGCTTTCGGGATTAATTCTTTGGCTTTTTCGCTTAATTGGAGAGTCATAGATAAATAGCTAGTAGATAATTACTAGGAGAAGGCATATTTGAATTTTACCAGAAGGGCGATCGGCATTATCTCAAATGAACCTAAATCAGGAGTAGCATAATTACATATTGTTTAAGAATACCGGGCTGTTGAAACCGCGTTTAGACAAACAAAAGCAATGCCAAGCGGGTGGAAAAATGGGCGGTAAAAATTAGGTTATTTTCTCTTAGTCCGCTTGGCTCGGACATTGTTTCACGCTTACGCAGTTTCAACCGCCGTATTATTATCTTGGGGTTGCGATCGCAAATTGGCTAGCGCCCCGTCAATGTAAACTATCTCTGGGTGATTTTCCAACTGCTTCATCACTGCTTGCTTGGGCATTTTTACCTTTTTAGCCATTTCCAAGGTATCGTCGATCAGCCGTTGGCGGTATTGCTCCAACTCAGCAATTACTTCCTGAACGTCTTCTGGTGTTGAAGTTTGAGCCTCTAAATTTGCAGACATAATCTAATAACTGAATTTTTTATAATTTTCCCAAAATCCGGCAAGAATTGTTAAAATTGTCAAGAAAAGTAACAAAAATATATTTAAATTGGCTCATGGAAATTAGCGAAATCGAAGCAGCGCTGGAAAGTTCGGATTCTCAAGACAGGCTGCGGGCGATAACGGCTTTGAGAAAGTGCGATGCTGCGGTGGCGCTGCGGGTGTTGCTAACGAAGGTGGACGATCCTGAGTTCATGGTACGATCGTTCGTGGCGATGGGATTGCGCCAGAGTAAAACTGCGGAATCTTTCGCGGCGCTGTTAAAAATGATGCAGTTCGATCGCGATCCGAACGTGCGAGCAGAAGCCGCTAATTCTTTGTCAATGTTCGGCACCGAGGCAATTCCTCACTTGGTGGAGGCCTTTCGCCGCGATGACAATTGGCTCGTCCGCCGCAGTATCATGGCTCCCATGTACGAAATGCAGTGTCCTGATGCCATATTAGAAATTTGTACGATCGGTCTAGCGGGCGAAGATATACCAGTGCAGGATGTGGCGACGGACGGATTCTGCCTCCTGGCAAATACGGAGAAGGAAGAAGAGGCGTTGCAGCAATTGCTACCTCTGGTCAGCGCCGAATACTGGGAAACTCGGATGCGAGTTGCGCGGGCGCTGAAAAAATTTGACAATCCTCAAGCTCGCGCTGCTGTGAGCTATTTGGCGAAAGATCCAGACCATCGAGTTGTAGCTGCGACGTTAAACGTTTAATATCAATTCCGGTTGCACTCATACATAATTGTTAACTGTTGAGTGTTAACTGTTAACTGTTAACTGTTAACTGTTGAGTGTTAACTGTGGACAATTTTATTATTCCGATGCAACCGTCCACGATATAATTTAAGAGATTGTAGTTCTGTTCGTGAGAGTATTGACCGCTGTATCAATGATACTTTCCCGGTTTTCTTTGGGATAATTGCCATCGCAAACCTGGATAGATAGAAGAAAACTCAGGCCGGGCATGGATTGCTCTACTAACATCAGTCTGGTTGAATTTCCTTGATCCTTCAGTCCCCCCTCTGCTGGGACGAAAGTTTGTTTGGCCTGACATCTTGCACCATTCTCAGCAACGGGCTCTTCGGCCCGTTCCACAAACAAGTGCATTTTCTTGTGGGGAGTAGGGGTTGGGCAGGAGAGCCCGCCCATAAAAAGCTTCCACACGATTGGTGCAACATCTTAGTTTAGCCCGAGTTTCAACCGCCGGGATATTTCCGCATCGCCCGCGATTTTCTGCATTTAATCCCAAAGCTCAAATCCAAAATCGATCGGCGCGTTTGACATTTAGCCAAATTTGGTGTAGACTTAGCCGGTTGCGATCGCCAATGGTACGATCGGCTCGAGCTAAATATCTTTTTAAAAGCGCGGTGGGCGCAAAGTAATTTCATGGTATACTCTGGAACTGTTTGCTGGCTTCGCTTCACTGCCCGGATGACGATCGGGGCGATCGCAGTTTTGACCCTGTTGGCACCGCTCCAATCCCAAGCACAACAACCTTCTGCACCAGATAACCAAGCGCAAGTCGATCCCGACGACGACCCCACCGATCCCAACAACCTCCGCCCTCTGACGCAAGACAGCAGCCTGCTGAGCATTGCAGGAGGTCAGCGCTTGATGACAGAAGCCAGCGGAGCTATTTCCAATCAAAATTACACTGTCGCGGCTCAAAAGCTCCAAGAATCCCGCCAAGTTTTCAATCAACTATCCAACTTCTACCAACAACTCAGCAGCAGTTTTGCTGGAATTGACATCCGCTTAGCCGACAGCAACCGCACCAAAGCTGTGGAAACAGCTCAAATGCGCGACGAAGCTACCTATCGGCTGGCGTTGGTGCACCGGGCGCAAAACAAGCCGGAACTGGCTGTCCCTCTACTGATTCAGATTATTCGATCGCAGCAGCCAACTCGCGACTTGGGCAAAAAAGCTTACCAGCAGTTACTGGAATTGGGTTTTGTGGATGCGCCCTATCCCCGGCCCGCTGCAACTCAACCGCGATCGTCTAACAAGTAGTTCCACTAAAATGATTCAATAGAGCCCTTTATCACAAAAACCAATGGTTACACCGTCTCAAGTAGCAGAAATGATTCAGGCCCAGTTGCCCGACGCTAAGATACAAGTTGACGATTTGACCGGCGGGGGCGACCACTACCAAGCGAGGGTAGTCTCTGCTGCCTTTGAAGGGAAAAGCCGAGTACAGCAGCACCAACTAATCTACGGCGCTCTGAAACAGGCAATGGCTAGCGAAGCCATCCACGCTTTGGCCCTGGAAACTTTAACTCCCGCCGAATGGGCAGCGAAAAGTCCAGTTGCTTAATTGTTGAGTTACTCTGTTGACACAAATTTGTCCTTGTGTCAACAGTTAGTTAACAAACAATTGGAAACCACATAAATCGGGTTTGTTCGCCGGAATCAATGGCTGTAACGAAAGCTTTTCCTAAAAAACCCGGTTTCCGGATCGATCGACGTTGAAAAAATTTTCAAACAATATTAGGAGCTACCATGACTGCAGCACATCAAAGAATAGACGACTTGGTTAAGCAAAACAAAATCATGGTGTTCATGAAAGGCAACAAGTTAATGCCCCAGTGCGGTTTTTCTAATACTGTGGTGCAAATTCTCAATAATTTGGGAGTGCCTTACGAAACTGTTGATGTTTTGGCAGACCAGGAAATTCGTCAAGGCGTTAAAGAGTATTCCAACTGGCCGACAATTCCCCAAGTTTATATCAACGGCGAGTTTGTTGGCGGCTCGGATATTATGATCGAGATGTATCAAAAGGGCGAATTGCAAGAAGTTGTAGAAGTCGCTTTGGCTTCTTAAACTAGAAAAGCTCAAACAGTTGACAGATGAAGCGCGAGGTTACTCGTTCCCAGGCTGCGATCGTTGGTGACAGCTTAAGTTCAAACCCATCCACAGACTGCTGGCAAGACTATTAAACTTAGATCCCCCTAATCCCCCTTAAGAATCGGGAACTGGAGTCCTCTCAAAGTCCCCCTTCTTAAGGGAGATTTAGGCGGATCTAGACTCGGCAGAGAAACGAGATTTATCAAGGGTTTTAGTCTTAAGTTGTCACCAATGCCCCTGCCGCATTCCCCATTGCCAAATCGAATTTGCTATTTAGTAATAGTCTGCTTCAGTTTGTGTCTGTGTCTGGGGCATTTCAAAATTCGAGGGATCGTGAATGTAACGCGCCGCTTCTTCTTCTAATCTGTGAATCAAATACGGTTCTAAACCGTTTGAATGTCGCAGGGCTGCTAAATAGCCGTCTAAGTAAAGCCGCAGGTCATCGAAACGATAACCTCTATTCCACATTTCGACGAGGGCGTCGGTCAGTTTTTGGTAGTGCCGGATTGTTTGAGTGTCTTGTAGCATGGTGTGAGTTGGAAATCCTTTGTGGTGTATAATGACGGCGGGATTTAGAAAATGCCTCGATTGATTGATGCAGAGAAACTCAGCAGCAGGCTATTGCTAAATAAAAGTTTTTACCCTGCTCAACAGGCTACCCTCCATAAAAAATTTCACTCGCTGCAATGCAGTGGCTCGACTTTTTGTCTCGCCCCCTAAATAATTCGCCTCGGGTTTGATAGAGTCGGGATGTTGCTGAATTTGACGATCGCACTGTGTGAGTGTTCCGGCTACCGAGCGAACGGTTGGTGGAATTTTAGTTTGAGTTGCGCGATTTGTCAACATCCCAGAACTAGAAGCTCTGTCGGGTTCGGTTTTGGCAGGCGGTTGGGGCATAGGGGCGATCGGCTGTACGCTGTCTTACTTTTTATTGTAATGTCACCGCCACAATGATTTAACCTTTCTAGAGGGTGACGATCCCAACTTGACAAAATCTTTAAAATTCATACCATCGGTTTGTTCTCCGCTTTAAATGGAGCTAAGCCTTGAGTAGCGATGGTTACAAAACCTTGACAAAAGCTCTGTTAACCTGGTAGCAATTAGTGATAAGGGAAGCTCGCCGCTGTGGGATCTGCAAGTATTTCAATTGTTGAAGGAAATCCGCACCTGCGATCGCTCTTGGGCTGGCATTTACAGCAAGTCGGTCATTGGGTGCACCAGTCAGCAGATATCAGTCACGCTAGGGAAATATTTTTTAGCCGTCAGCCAACCCTGGTCATTTTAGATGCCCAATTGCCGGATGGGGACGGTTTAGAATTTTGCCGCTGGCTGGGGCAGCAACAGCAATCGCTGATTTTGATGCTGTCGGCGCGCAATTCGGAAGCGGATATTGTTGAAGGTTTGAAGTCCGGGGCCGACGATTACCTGACTAAACCGTTTGGGATGCAAGAGTTTATGGCGAGGGTGGAGGCTTTGATGCGCCGCAACCGCACGATGGTACCGCCGGCGATGCTGGAGTGCGGGCTGCTGAAAATTGATTTGGTGCAGCGCCGAGTCAGGTTGTACGAGGAGCAGATCGAGCTGACTCCTCAAGAATTCAGCCTGCTGTACGTGCTGGCTCAAGCTGGAGGAGTGCCGCTGTCGCGATCGGATTTGCTCAGCCGGGCCTGGCCTGATGCTATTGACAACCCCCGGACGATCGACACTCACGTACTCTCTTTGCGTAAAAAAATCGAAATCGACCCGCGACAGCCGAGCCTAATTCAAACTGTGCGGAATGTCGGCTACCGGCTAAATCTGGAGTTTTTGAAGACAAATCAACTGCATTCACCAGCACCCGGAGCGATAATTTCTGAGACTATTGTCAGCCGATAAATCTGATTTTAGGTTGCGAATTGATTGGCGATCGCATCAGTTTTTGCAGCCATAATAAAATCATTGCGGTGCAGTCCAGAAATCGCGTGAGTCCACCACGTTACCGTAACTTTCCCCCACTCAGTTAACAGCGCCGGATGATGTCCTTCAGTTTCTGCTGCTTCGCCGACGCTGTTTGTAAAGGCGATCGCACTTTTGAAATCCGGGAATTTGTAAGTGCGTTCTAACTGGGGAATGCCATTTTTTTCGACAAAATTCCAGTCGGGAATTTGATGTTTTAGTTGGACAATTTCGTAAGCCGTGACGCGGGGAGAGTTTGGGCGACAGGCGGCACAGCGTTCTTTTGCTAAAGATTCCATAAATTGCTTTTGAGCGAGAAGTTGCTAAAAGATAGTCTCAGTGTATTAAGTTGGATTGCCAGACAATACTATTATAATCTGGGCGGAATTAGACCGCTATCTTATTTGTACTGTAGATATTGATGAAATTACACCCAGATTATATTAAAACAATTATCCGATCGCTCAACCGATCGCCTTTTTAATCAAATCCAACTTACCCTTATAGGGAGCATACCGCCATTTCAAATCCAGCCAAAAAGACTTTTGCAGCACGCTTTTGTAATGCGAAAAAGTATCAAAACTTGCTTTCCCGTGATAACTCCCAATCCCGCTGTCGCCAACTCCCCCAAACGGCAAAGTTGTCACTCCCACTTGCATTACCGTGTCGTTAATACAAAGTCCACCTGATGAAGTTTCGCGCAAAACTCGCTGTTGTTTCTCTTTATCCTTCGAGAACAAATACAAAGCTAACGGTTTGGGGCGGGCGTTGATTTGGGCGATCGCCTCCCCGAAATCGTCATACTCCAAAACCGGCAAAATTGGCCCGAAAATCTCATCCTGCATCACCGGGGAATCCCAAGAAACCTTATCTAAAACAGTCGGTGCAATATATCTATCTTCCGGCTTAACTTCCCCGCCGATCGCAATTTCTCCATTTTTCATAAACGCACTCAAACGTTCCAATTGCCGCTGATTGATAATTCGCGAATAATCTGGACTTGTTTGCGGATCGTCGCCGTAAAATTCCAGAATAGATGTTTTAATTGCCTGCATCAAATCAGGCTTGACTTTTTTATCGACTAACAGGTAATCTGGAGCGATACAAGTTTGTCCGGCATTGATAAATTTACCCCAAGCAATGCGTTTTGCGGTGTATTCAATCTGAATATCTGAGTCTACAATGCAAGGACTTTTGCCGCCCAATTCTAATGTTACAGGTGTGAGATGTTTGGCTGCAGCTTCCATGACTATTCTGCCGATTTTTGTGCCGCCTGTAAAGAAGATGTGGTCGAATTTTTCTGCTAGCAATTGTTTGCTGATTTCCACGCCTCCCTCGACGGCTGCTACGTAGGCGGGATCGAAGGTTTTGGAAATCATGTCGGCGACAACTTCGGAAGTGTGGGAGGCGATTTCTGAAGGTTTGAGGATGGCGCAGTTGCCGGCGGCGATCGCCCCGACCAAAGGTGATATCATGAGCTGAAATGGGTAATTCCAAGGCCCGACGATCAAAACTACGCCCAAAGGTTCAGGGTAAATGCGGGCTGATGCGGGGAATTGGTCGATCGAAGTTGGCACTTTTTTCGGTTTTACCCAAGATTTCAGGTTTTTGATGGCATAATTAACTTCTGCGATCGATGCGATTTCAAAATAAGCCTCAAACTCCGGTCGATTCAAGTCTGCCTTGACAGCAGCGACTATTCGTGATTGATTGAGTTCGATCGCACTTTTGAGTTTCTTCAGTTGTTCGATCCTAAAATCCACATCCTTAGTTTTCCCAGTCGCAAAAAATTGCCGCTGCTGCTGGATAATATCGCTGACTACCATCTTTTGTCCTCCATGTCTATAAATAAATGTTACAACAGGAACACGAAAGTTGGGTAAAACAGGATATTGCATTATTCTCAATTACTTGTTTGCAGCTCTTAAAAACCGGGTTTCTGAACGAGAGATATAGGTTGTAATGCTAAATTTGCGGTCAGAAACCCGGTTTTTGCCACAGTGCAAGATATCAGGTAAAACAGGATCTTGCACCATTCTCAATTACTTGTTTGCGAACAGGCTCTCCGGCCTGTTCCACAAAAAAAATCATCTCTTGTGGAACAGACATCTTGCGTTGCTAAAAAGTAAAAATTAGGGTAAAATAGAGATATTGTACTATTCTTAAAAACGGGCAATATGCCAATCAGCAATTACCAATTATCCCTTAACTCATGAAAATATCTAGAAACGATTTTTTTTTCTGTTCCTGCTGGCTGCTTTGTTTGTTTGCAGTAGCAGGATGTACCTCTAATTCCCAAAAACAAGTTGTCATCTGCTCGAAAGACTTTACCGAACAAGTCATTCTAGCAGAAATTTTAGCACAGCACATCGAAGCCAAAACAGACATCAAAGTAGAACGCGAACTCAACCTCGGAGGCTCGCTTTGCCATCAATCCCTAGCAACAGGTAAAATCGACTTGTACGTCGAATATACGGGTACAGGTTTTACCAGCATTCTCAAACAAAAACCGATTTCTGACCCCAAAAAAGTCCTCGATTACCTCAAACAAGAATATCCTAAACAGTTTCAAGCAGAATGGACTGAACCGCTGGGATTTAATAACGGTTTTGCGATTATTATGCGCGGAGACGAGGCTAAAAAACTCAATTTACAAACTCTCTCGCAATTAGGAAAAGCTGCACCCAAACTGCGGGCGGGTTTTGGCCCGGAATTTAAAGACAGAGAAGATGGATTTCCCGGATTGGCAAAAACTTACGGGATTAAGTTTGCCGAAGAACCGAAGGAATTGTTATTAGGATTGCTTTATCAAGCGCTGCAACAAAAAGAAGTAGATGTGATTGCTGGTAATACGACGGACGGTTTGATTCAAAGTTTGGGTTTGGTAGTTCTCAAAGATGACAAGAACTATTTCCCGCCCTACGAAGCTGTTCCGGTTGTGCGATCGCAAATTTTGGAAAAATACCCGGAATTGCGTCCAGTGCTCGCAGAATTGGGCGGCAAAATCTCGGAGGAAGATATGCGGAAACTCAACTATCAAGTTGATGGAAAACAGGAGGAAGCTGGACAAGTGGCGCGGGAGTTTTTGCAGCAAAAGTTGGGCGACTCAAAGCCAGTTGCTCCCGCCAAATTATGATTAAAATAGCCCTTGAAGAATTTATCCGCCGCGAAAATCAACAACTGTTAGAAAAAATTAATGCTGCTTGCGAAGCACTTCTCTCTCAAGAAGAACAAGTTTTGCTTCGCAAGATGAGTCGCTCTCATCGGAGGATGGTGGAAGGCGAATGGCAATCAATATTTTCCAAGCTGTAAAACAGAAGTTTTTATTGCTTCTATCTGCGACTCGGCAACTTCAACTGTAATTGCTTCGACATTGAAACCTTCTAAGCTATAACCGTCTTCTTGACCTTCCGGCATCGGGTAATGGTCAACAATAGTTGCTATAGCACCTTTTTTTAGATTGTAATTGGGGATGTCTTCGCGCAATGCTACTTGTGAAAAAAGTGCAAATTTCATGGCGGATTACCTCTTGTTAATCAGGAACTAATGTAATACCAATTTTAAAAAAGAATGCAACAGTGTTCTTGTCCCCCCCCTTTACAAGGGGGGCTAGGGGGGGTCGAAGAGTGTTGCACGATTTTAGAAAAATGGTATAACAAATCTCGTTTCGGATAAAGTGACTATCCAAACGGTTTTGACTTGTAAAATTCTACCGTTTGGCTCTGTTAAACTGCCTCAAATCATGTACTTTTGACCGTATTTTGTGTTTTCCATTGGCTCCGCTTCCCATGAAAGTATCTGGACTCTCAAATCTCGATCGAGCTGCTGCCAGTTTTATATACCGTAACCACCCCGAGCGAGAAACTGAGATTTGTCATCTTTAGGAAGCCGGATCAATAAATAGTTCGTCAGCTTTTCTGAAGGAATCACGGAGTTAAGGCTAAGTTGTGCCATTCGGTGAATTTTCTTTTAACTTACTTCACTCAGCCTCCGCAAATTCAAAATATCGCTCATCTTTTTAATTTGCATACAAGTCCGCTCGAACTGTTCCTTATCCTCAATATCCATGCACAAGTCAATTAATGCGGGCAATCCGGGATAGGTTTTTACTTGAGCGCTGCGGACGTTGACTTTGTTGTCCTTTAAATGCGACAGTACATCGTTGAGAACTCCGACTCGATCGAGTGCCTCAACTTGAATGTTGACAGCATAAGTATTCGGGCGGCTAGCAGTGCGATCGCTCGAATTCCAACTCACAGGAACCAACCGATCTCCAGGCACGTTCTCAACATTTGAACACCCTTGCCGGTGAATCGAAATTCCGCGAGTGCGAGTCACAACTCCAATAATTGATTCCCCTGGAATCGGACAGCAACAGCCGGATAAATGGTAGAGCAATCCCTCTACACCTGCGATCGGCGATTTGCTCGGAGACGAACTCGGTACGGGCTTCGGTGCCGTCGATGCAGGTATTTGCACTGGCAATTCCTGTCCTCCTCCGGGTGCAGATTCTATTTTTTGCTGCACTTTGACTAAATCTCGCAGTCGGTTTACTACGAGATTTAGGGTAACTTCTCCGTAGCCCAAACCGGCGATTAAATCTTCGACGCTGTGGTAGTTGCAGCGCTGAGCTACCGACTGCATGGGTTCGGATTTCAGCAAGGATTCTAAGCCGTTTTTACCTAATTCTTTTTCCAGCAATTCCCGCCCGCGAGCGAGGTTTTCATCTCGGTGCGATCGCTTCAACCACTGGCGAATTCGGTTTTTTGCTCCGTTTGTTTTGACAAAATTCAACCAGTCGGAACTCGGATGACCGTTTTTTTGGGTCAAGATTTCTACAATGTCGCCGTTCTTTAAAACCTTGTCTAGTGTTACCATCCGCCCGTTGACTCTCGCACCGGTGCAGTGATTGCCTATTTCTGTGTGGATGCGGTAAGCAAAATCTACGGGTGTTGAGCCGGTGTTGAGTGAAATCACGTCTCCGTTGGGAGTAAAAACGTAAATATCTTCGTCGAATAAGTTGTCTTTAATACTTTGTAAATATTCGCGATCGTCCTTGAGATCGCTTTGCCATTCTAGGAGTTGCCGCAGCCAAGTAAATTTTTCGTCGTCGCCGGTGACTGCGGTGTTAGAACCGCCGGTTTCTTTGTATTTCCAGTGGGCGGCAATGCCGTATTCTGCAATGTGGTGCATTGCTACGGTGCGAATTTGTACTTCGATGGGGCGGCCGCTGGTGCCGATGACTCCGGTGTGCAAAGATTGGTAGCGGTTGGCTTTTGGTAAACCAATATAATCTTTAAAGCGGCCCGGAATCGGGCGGAATGAATCGTGGACGATCGCCAATGCCCGATAACAGTCATCATTAGTTTCTACAATTATCCGCACCGCCGCAATATCGTACACTTGGTTAAAGCCTTTTTGGCGGCGCTGCATCTTCCCGTAAATTCCGTACAAATGTTTGGGACGGCCGCTGACTTCATAGCATTTAATGCCTAAATTGTCAAGCCTTTCTCGCAAACTATCTGTGACTTCTGCGAGTTGAGTTTCTCGATCGCCCCGCTTCACCGCCACCAATTCCTGAATCTCGCGGTAAGCGTCCGGTTCCAGATATTTAAACGCTAAATCTTCCAATTCCCACTTAAAGCGCCCGATACCCAAGCGATTCGCCAGGGGAGCAAAAATCTCTCTGGTTTCTAGGGCTATACTGCGCTGCTTTTCTGGAGACAAATGCTCCAAAGTCCTCATGTTGTGCAGTCTGTCTGCTAGTTTGACTACAATCACGCGAATATCTTTAGCCATTGCCAGAAACATTCGGCGGAAATTTTCGGCAAGACGCTCTGTTTTGCTGGAAAAATTAAATTTAGAAAGTTTGGTGACACCTTCAACCAACTGTCGCACTTCCGCGCCGAATCGCTGTTCTATTTCTTCGAGAGTAATGTCTGTATCTTCTACAATATCGTGGAGGAAGCCTGCGGCAATCATGACGTTGTTGCCGCCCATATATCGGAGTATTCCAGCGACAGCTACCGGATGGCAAATGTAAGGTTCTCCAGATTTGCGGTACTGTCCTTGGTGCAAGTCGCGGGCAAATTCAAAGGCCCGACAAATTAAGCTGTTGTCAGTCGAGCAATTCGGGTTGAGGCCCGCATCAGGCTGCGATGGAGCATTCAGACATTCTTGCAGCCAATCGGGAACTACAGCAGGATCGATCGAAGGAGAGGGAGTCAGAGTGTTCGCGTTCATGGGTACACCTTTAAAAATTAGAAATACAAGTGGTTGAAAGCCTGTTTTCGGTTGTCTTGGCGAAATTATGTGTTTAGCTATACTAAACTAATTGAATGCCACAATTGGCAATTTCCAACAATAGTCGATTTTTGTGTTAACTATACCTATTTAATTTTGAGTCGCCGCCCCTGGCAGGTAGGAAAATATATTGACTCCACTGTTGCTGCTGCGGTCGGTCGATCGGGTAAAATAGAAATATTTTGACCGCAGCAGTTGAGGTAAGTCGATTTAAAATTTTAGATTTTAGATTTGAGATTGACTCCACAGATGCAGTCTGGGAGATTGAACAAAAGTCTAAAATTTGGGAATCGAGCCTGACAGGGTATCGGTTTTTGGAGGTCGCGGGCGATCGGCGATCGGTGGCAACGCTAAACTAAAAGCAACAGCCTGCCCTTCCGAGTCACGTCGGCGAGTGATGAAATTTTCTCAATAAACAGGCAATTGCTGCCCAAATTCACGGCTTCCCTGAAATAGGAGCAAAGGTTAAACAAGAATCTTACCTTAGATTATAAAGACAAATTTGTTGACAAAATCATGATATTGTCCGAAGACCGCCGCCAATGCTACCAAGAATTACAGCAAGCACTCGAACAGCTACAAAGAACTGCAGCACAGGACAATCCCGATCGGGCAGCGCTGGCTGCAGAATACACAAAAGTGCAACAATTTTTCGGAAACCACATTATGAAAGCCCACAGCGGTGAGTTAGACGCGCCACAAACACCCCCCGAGCAGTCATATCTGACGGAAATACACAAACAACTGCGGTTATTGGGGACAGATGTCACGTTTTTGCAAGCAGCCAAGCAGCCAGCGACAGCACAGGCGAGGCAAACTGCGGCTGCGGAGCGACTCAACACGCTAATTGGCTACTGCGGCGCGCTGCTGCAAAAAAATTAAATTCTGGTTCTGAGCGGGCCCGCCCAGATGCAGAATTAATAACTGAATTAATAGGGAATCGAGAAGGCAAGGAGAAATAAAGCGGTGGAATGTCCAAAATGCAAACATCCCAATTTAGAAGGCGGCACCTTAGCCGGCAGCATGTCGGTGCGGTGGTGTCCCAACTGTTACGGTATCTGGATTCCAGGCAGAGAATACGAAGCTTGGCAGAAAGAGCAGAGCCAGTGGTACAACAAATCCCAGAAGCCAGCAGAGGCGACAGGCACTCTCGGCATAGAATTCACGCCCTCTCCCTACGACAGCAAAGCAGCCCTGTGTCCCGAAGACGGTCACTATTTGTCGCGGGCGAAAGTTCCCTTCAGCAGAGTGCCCTTTTACATAGAGCGCTGTATGTTGTGCGGGGGCATTTGGTGCGACAACGGCGAGTGGGACATTCTCGAAAGTCTGGGATTCCATACCCAGATTGACAAGATGTTTTCTCCGAATTGGCAAGCTAAGGCCCGCGTGCAAGAACTCGCCTCTAGGGAGCGTCAAGTGCTGACTGACAAGCTGGGGCCGGACATCGCCGGATATGTGTTGGAACTGGCCGAAGTTTTAGCAGACCATCCCCACGCTGATTGTGCGGCGACTTACATACTGCGGAGAGCTGAGTTGAAGCGAAGGGAAATTTAGTCTGTTGACTGTTGGCAGTTGACAGTAGTCAGTTGGCAGTGGTCAGTAGTCATTAGTCAGTAGTCATTAGTCATAAGTCATTAGTCATTAGTTATTAGTTATTAGTTATTAGTTATTAGTTATATACTGACTAATGGCTAATGACTAACTACTGACTGCTGATAAATAATAACTAATATCATGTTTGCTCAATTATCATTAAAAAATGTTTGTAGTAAGTATAGATTTCTCCCGTCACCCGACAGATGATTCTGTGTTTTTACTACAAAGGATTAACGATTAAAAATTATATGACTGGGCATGATATACCCAGTAACAAACAGCTAATTACAACGACCAACAACTAATAATAGCCAACAACCAATAACGAATAACCAATAACGAATAACCAATAACGAATAACCAATAACGAACAACCAATAACCAATAACCAATAACCAACAACCAACAACCAATAACTAAGGACTAATGACTAATGACTAATGACTATTCTTTGTTTTCCGTTGAAAATTTGCGAGTAGCTTATCCTCAGCGGCCCGGCGCATCCGGTTGGGCCGTTGACGGGGTTTCCCTGACACTGCAACCGGGGGAAAAGCTGGGATTGGTTGGGGAGTCTGGGTGCGGCAAGTCCACTTTGGGAAGGGCGGCGATGCGGTTGCTGCCGGATTCGACGCTGGTTGAGGGGCGGGTTTGTTTTGCTGGAGAGTCGGTGTTTGAGATGGATGCTTCGCGGCTGAGACGGTTTCGGGGCGAAGCTGTGGCTTTGATTTTTCAAGATCCGATGACTCGTCTCGATCCTTTGATGACTGTTGGGGAACACTGCATCGAGACTTTGCAAGCTCACAAACCGAATTTGGATCGCAAGCAGGCTAAGCAACGGGCGATCGAGATTTTGGAAGCTGTGAAAATTCCCGCGTCTCGCTGGTCGCAATTTCCTCACGAATTTAGCGGCGGAATGCGGCAAAGAGTAGCAATTGCTTTGGCTCTTTTGCTCGATCCTAAATTAATTGTGGCGGACGAACCGACGACGAGTTTGGATGTAACTGTCGCTGCCCAGATTATGCAGGAATTAACCCGACTTTGCGCGGAACGGGGAACGGCTATTTTGTTGATTTCTCACGATTTGGCGATGGTGGCTGAGTATTGCGATCGCATTGCGGTGATGTACGGCGGCAAAGTCGTAGAAACTGGGCCGGTGAAAAACGTTTTTGAACAGCCGCAGCACGAATATACTCGATCGCTCCTCAAAGCAGCTTTGCACATTCAGAAGGAAGAAGGAAGTTCGGCAACGGATTCTGTAACGGATTTAACGGATGTAACTGATAGAGGGAAGAAGGAAAATTATCGTCTTCAATTCCAGTCTAATTCGCCTCTTTTGACTGTTACAAATTTGCAGCAACACTACAGTTTAGAAAGCAATTTATTAGATCAGTTATTTTCCAATAATCGCCAGGTAATTAAAGCAGTAGACGGCGTTAGTTTAGAGTTAGAACGGGGAGAAATCCTAGGGCTGGTGGGGGAGTCCGGCTGCGGCAAAAGTACCTTGTCGCGCACGATTTTGCAGCTAATTACCGCGACGGGCGGCAAAGTGGAATTTCAAGGAATAGATATAACTGCCCTGAACCGCAATGCTGTGAGGAAGCACCGCCGCGAAATGCAAATGATATTTCAAGACCCCCACGCTTGCCTGAATCCGATGATGACTGTCGGGCAAAGTATTGCTGACCCTTTATTTATTCACAAATTAGCTAATGCCAGCGAAGCTAAAAAACAAGTGATTCAAATGTTAGAGCGGGTGGGTTTGACTCCGGGGGAGGATTTCTTTCGCCGCTATCCGGGGGAACTCTCAGGCGGACAACAGCAGCGGGTTTCGATCGCCCGCGCTTTAATTACTCGGCCGCAACTGATTATTTGCGACGAACCGGTGAGTATGCTGGATGCGAGCGTGCAGACTCAAGTTTTGGAGCTGATGTTGGAATTGAAGCAGGAATTTAATTTGACTTATCTGTTTATTACCCATGATTTGTGGGTGGCGAGATTTTTTTGCGATCGGATTGCGGTAATGAATGCGGGAAAAATTGTTGAAATCGGCAAGACTAGGGATATTTTTACTAATCCGCAGCACCCTTATACTCAGCAGTTATTGCAGGCAGCTCCTTTACTAGCTCGAACTAATTAATTTGGGATTTGGGATTTCGGATTTGGGATTTCGGAAATTTCGGGTTAAATTGGTTACAGTGAAGGGACACTTTTCCAATCATCCGACGGATACCAAGCATTAATATGGCAGAATCTGACCTAGGCAGTTTTGCGGTGGCCCCCGAAGCCTCACTCGCAATCGCAGAGGATGAGGACACCGAGATCGATCGTCCGACGGTAACTCGATCGTCAGCATACAACAACTGGTCTGCCGACGATCCCGTGGGAGCTTTGTTCAAAGAAATGTCTCGCTATCCTCTACTGACAGCCACCGAAGAGGTGGAGTTAGCTCGTCGCGTTCAAGAATTGGTAGCCCTTCTGGAAGTAGAAGAGCGTTTAAAGCAGGAATTGGAAAGAGTGCCAACAAAAGCTGAACTCGCTGCAGCTTTGGGGGTGAGCGAAACTCAACTGCAACAACTTCGCCACCAGTGTCAGTCGGCGAAACGGAAAATGATCAGCTCGAATTTGCGCTTGGTGGTTTCGATTGCTAAACGCTATCTCAACCGAGGCGTGCCTTTTCTAGATTTAATTCAGGAAGGAGCTTTGGGTTTAAATCGAGCAGCCGAAAAGTTCGATCCCGAAAAAGGTTACAAGTTTTCAACTTATGCCTATTGGTGGATTCGCCAAGGAATTACTCGGACAATTGCCAATCAAGGGCGGACAATTCGCTTGCCGGTTCACATTGTCGAACAGTTAAATAAACTCAAAAGAGTTTATCGAGATTTAAGGCGTTCTCTTCAACGAAATCCTACGGAAACTGAAGTTGCTAGAGAAATGGAAGTTACTGCTGAACAGCTTCGTTACCTCCAGCAAGTACGCCGGCAATCTTTGTCTCTCAACCACCGCATTGGTACGGAAGAAAGTTCGGAACTTTTGGATGTTCTGGAAGATAGCGCGACGCAATCTCCAGAAGCTCAGATGAATGAGATGATGATGCGCCAAGATATTTTGGAGGTGTTGGACAGTATTTTGACTGAACGGGAAAAAGAGATTGTGGCGATGCGTTACGGTTTGATAACCGGCGAACCTTATACTTTAGAAGAAGTCAGCAGTTTGTTCAATTTGTCCCGCGAACGAGTCCGTCAAATTCAAAATAAGGCAATGCGAAAGTTGCGCCGCCCTCAAGTGACGGAACGATTGAAGGGCTGGTTGAAATGAGCTAAAAAATATTGAATTGGCCTTTTTTAAAGTCTTAAATATCGAATGTATGGTTAACTGGTTAACTGGTTAACTGGTTAACTGGTTAACTGGCAAGAGCCTGGTAACGAGTAGAAAAACATTCCACACTACGAAATGTTTTCAAAGCGGTCAATTGACCCGACATGATATGACCAATGACTAATGACTAATGACTAATGACTACTGACTACTGACTAATGACTACTGACCAATGACTTCTGCTATATTTTTAATTGTTGATTGTCGCTTACTACTTAATTGATTTATGTCTGATGAGGTGATTTTGCGTCCAGCTACCCGCGCCGATGTGCCGGTGCTGTTTGACTTGATTAAGGCTTTAGCTGAATACGAAAAATTATCTCATGCCGTTACTGGCAGTGCGGTTGATTTGGAAAATCATTTGTTTGGCGCGAGACCTTTTGCTGAAGCGATTTTAGCAGAATGCGAAGGTCGAGTTGTGGGCTGGGCGCTGTTTTTTTACAATTATTCTACTTTTTTGACTCAGCCGGGGATTTATTTGGAAGATTTGTTTGTGCTTCCTGAGTTTAGAGGGCGGGGAATTGGCAAGTCTTTGATTGTTTATTTGGCGCAGTTGACAGTCGAAAGAAACTGCGGGCGTTTGGAGTGGAGCGTTTTGGATTGGAATGAATTGGCGATCGGATTTTACAAGGGTATCGGTGCTGATGTGATGCCGGATTGGCGGATTTGCCGGGTTGCGGGCGAATCTCTGGCAACTTTGGCATCAAAGTAATTTAGGGTTTGTGCGGAACAGGCATCTTACCTGTATGTGGAACAGGCAAGATGCCTGTTAAACTAATTGAATCAATGTGGTGAAACAGACATTTTGAGCGGGCTAGAAGCCCACTCCACAAAAAAAATATCTGCTGTGGAACAGGCATCTTGCCTGTTAAGTGTGGAACAGGCATCTTGCCTGTTCACCTAAAATGCCGCACTTTGGTTAATTAATACCTACTTAATTGACAAAAATATAAGAAAATTTAAATAATAGTTAAGTTAATTGAGAGAGCAGATCGTGATTATTTGGGTAAACGAGCAAATCGATCCGTCGGGCATTCTTTATTCTTGCATTGCTTGTTGTGATGAGACTCAAGCAAAGGAATGTCACGAATCTTTTGAGCAAAATTTGACGGCAGATCAAAAGCAGCAGGGCTGGGTTGCTACCTTGCGGACTGTTAGTTCTTGGGATGAGGTGCCTGTTAATGCTTTGAAATTGAACTAATGAGTGCAAGTCATCAGCAGCTGTAGTCTCGCTTTGTTTCTGTTCGTCGCAACTGCAGGAAAACGTTGCACGTCTGTTC
>NZ_JADEXD010000242.1 GCF_015207285.1 Tychonema sp. LEGE 07203
CTGTGGGGGCAATTACAAAGGAGTTGCGTCCCAGGGTTCTGCTGTCAACTCCGGGCAATACTGCTAAAAAGTCGCCGCTGACTCCGTTGCGAATAATTGCGCTGCCGGCTTTGCTGTCGGTGCTTTGGAAGATTACCAAATCTTCAAACTTGAGGTCGCCGCTCAGGCCGATCGAATCTTCGCCTTGGCGAAAGTCTGTGAAAATGTCGGCATCGGCGATATCCGGGCCGCCTGTGGTGATAAATACCGGGTTAGTGCCGTTGCTGCTGCCGCTGGGGGAACTGAAGCCACCGATCACAAAGACATCTCTGCCTTCGCCTCCTGCCACGATGTCTTTGCCTTCGTCGCCCCACAGCACGTCGTTGCCAGCGCCGCCGTCGATGATGTCGTCTCCAGCACCGCCGAACACGATGTCGTCGCCGTCGCCCGCAAAAATTGTGTCCGGGCCCGCGTCGCCGTAAAGCCAGTCGCCTCCTTCGTTGCCAAACAGCAAGTCTGCGCCGTCGCCGCCGAAGAGCGAGTCGTTACCTTCGTCGCCCCATACAATGTCGTCGCCTCTGTCGCCCGAAAAGCTATCGTCGCCAGATCCCCCGCGCAAGCTGTCGCCGCCTTTGCCGCCGTAAGCGGTGTCTCTGCCTTCGCCTCCGATTACCGTGTCGTTGCCATCATTGCCGTACAGGAGGTCGGGGTTGTTTCCCCCGTCGAGGGAGTCGTTGTTTTTGCCTCCGTAGATGGTATCGAGTCCTGAACCGCCGTCGAGAACGTCGTTGCCGGGCCCGCCGAACAGCAAGTCGTCATCCTCGTTGCCAAATAGTAAATCGTCGCCGTCGGAGGCTTGCACCGTATCGTTTCCTTGCAGCCCGGAAATTACGTCGGGGCCGATACTGCCAACTAAGGAGTCGTTGGTGTCTGTGCCCCGGATCACGCCTCCGAGCGTTGATGGTTGGGTACCCGTGCCTCCGCCCAAGGTGTCGTCAAAGCCGCCAAATGTGTCGTCGGAGGGAGTGGGAGTTGGAGCCGGAGCGGGAGTTGGAGTTGGCGTTGGAGTTGGAGTTGGAGTTGGAGTTGGAGTTGGAGTTGGAGTTGGAGTTGGCGTTGGCGTTGGTGCCGGCTCCGGCGTTGGCGTCGGCTCAATTATTACAATTGGTACTGCACTGGGCATTATTTTGGTTCCTTTAAACGACGATCCCGATTAATTTTAAGAACTGATTAATATCAGTTTGTTGCCACAAATCTGGCTGATACCAAATCCGGGTAATATACCCCTTTACGATCGAACTGCGAAGACGCAGTACGCGAAGCGGCGCGTCAGCGCTCTTATCGCGAAGAGTCAAGAGAAGAGCAAATAGAAGAGTCAGAAGATCGAGGGGATAGCAAACTCGGATTTGGTATTATTGATTAATAATCTCGATCTTTTCTAGCATACTAAATCAAAATTGCCAGGGCTGTAGATATAGCATGGGGAGCTCTCATATCAGGTGCTGTCGGTCTCCGCGGGCATACCTCACAACGATCTCGAACCGCTATATTTCTTAACTCAGGTATTTGTTGAGCTAAAAATATTAATGCTTGCAAGTTTTGATGCCTGTTTTGGGTATACTTTAATATCGCTAGATTTGGCTCGAACCTAAAAGTCTGACTTCCAGTCAGCCTGCACTAGCTATCCAGAGGGGCAAAAAATAAAAATTTTGGCATTCATAATTTTCTTTGCTCATGTTGAATGTCGAAGGCCGAATGCCGAATGCTGAATGCCTGACTGCTGACAAGAAACAGCGCTCTGAATGAGGGGCACAAGTGGCCCGGTTTGCTCTTGTCCGTTGACGGCTAGTTCGCTGTGGCAAAGGTAAAGCACCGAACAGCGACTTAACAAATCTACCAGAATTCGCCGCAGCCGCTGTTGGTCGGCCGCGGTTTCGTCTTCGGTTTCCCAGGTACGCCCCAGTTGCGATCGCAAAAATAAGGGAGCTCCAAACAGTGTCGCCGCACCGCCGCTCAGCCACAGGGGGGAGCCGGCATCCAGCCAAAAGTGCCATTTGTGGGCGCGGCGGCTGCTGCGGTATTGGAATATGTTGGCGAGGGTGACGGCTCGGGCTGCTGGGCCTTCTAGACCGACTGGAAACGGGTTGGCGGTGACGGTTCCTTGGCGCAATAATTGGATGAACTGGGCGATGGTTTCTGAGTCGCTGCTGTTTGTTGGTTCTACGCGCTGCATTCGCCCCTGTATTTCCCAGTAGTGGGCGGCGGTTTCCATTAGTTCCCGCAGGGCTGCTAGCCGATCGCAGGCTAGGTATCTGTCGTCGATCAGAAATTTCTGGATCGCTCGATCGAGCAGGGCTATTGGACTCGGTAACAGCCGCTCTTGCTGTTGCAACCGCTGCTGTTCGATCCATTCGACAATCTGCTCGTAGGCCCGAGCGGCTCGGTGTCCCAGTCTGTCCCACCGGGGAAATACTGTAATTGCCAGCAGTTGAGGTCGATCGACATTCGGACAAAAACAGCTATCGGCGATTAAACCTGCTCTCACTGGGTCGATCGATTTGGCGTTTGGGATTTGAGATTTTAGGTGGAAATTATTGGGCTGGGAATCTTCTGTTTCCACTGCTTCCCGGTGTTTTTGGCTGCCTAAAATTACCAGCATTTCGGCTACTGCGTCTCGATCGACTAAACGGCCGAGTCCCGGATAAACTAATGCTAACAAAGTCAGCAAAGCTCGAATCTCTGGCGTAGTCGATAGGGGACGCTGATCGTTGAGAGATTCGGTGGCGATACCCGATCTGGCTAAAATTTCGGTTAAACTGTAACGGGCGATCGCGTCCATCCCCGGAGCAATTACGGCGATTTCTTGCGGCTCTACGGCTTCTGATTTCACCGCATCTACAATAATTTCGGCGGTTTCTCGCAGCAGTTGAGCGCGGGAAGTTGTTTCGAGCGATCGAACCGATCCTGGCAAAGTCAAGCCTAAAGGATAAAAACCCTCAGTATTCACTGCTAAACTTACCGCTAAATCTCCAATTTCTGGGACTAAACCGGCTTTTGCGTCCAAATTTTCTACGCTTTGACAGCGGTTTTCGAGTTGGGCTAGGTATTCGGTGTCAGCCCCCAAACCCAAACGCACTCCTCCATCCCGATTGTAGGAGAATGCTCCGACTGCACCTCGATCGAGCATTCGATCGAACAAATGGCGGCTGATGGCCGGATAATCGTCAACATCATCCGCAATAACAGCTTGGTATCTAGAGGCCAACTGCTGCTGGTAAGCGGGATTTGGCAACAAATAGCGCCAGTAGAGCTCGCAAACAATCCCGTAAGTCAGCAGCCCCCGCCTCAAGCACCATTCCCACCACCTTTCGAGCAACTCTCCCATGCTCGTCCACAGGCTGTTCGAGCCGTCTGAGAGAGCAAATCCCTGTTCTAGAATGCTGGGAATTTCTTCTCTGGGCGTACCGCTGACAGCCGCAAGTTGTAATAAGTCTAGAGTTCGACGCACCATTCGGTTTGGACTTACCCCTGTTTGTTGCAAAATGCCTTCGTCTAATTCGCGACGCCAGAGTCTCGCGGCAAGTTCCAATTCTGTTTCAGGTTGCAGCCGCAGGGGAAATTGAGCCCTCAAATCCAGTGACTCAACTAGCAGCGGCCAAAATAGCAATACTTCCTGTTCAAAAAAACCGAAGGGTGTTGTTGAGTGAAAGGCATATTTTGCTTGGGTAGCTACGGCGATGCGATCGGCCAATTCCAGCCGATTTTCTCCGTTAGCTGCTAAGACTAAAATTGCTGGGGCTGTTTGTCCCGCCCGCCGCCGCCCGGAACGCCCGCGGCTCGAAAGTGTTGCAGGCAAAGACTTGACGGTTTTGCTCCAAAGGCAGAACTGCTCGACTAAGCGAGCGGTTTTGCCGCTGCGGGCGGCTCCGACAATCCAAATTGAATTTTCTGGCGGCGTTCCCAATTTATGTAAATTTGTTAACATACCATGAATACTTTAATCACTAATGTCTGCTGCAGACTAACCAGCTTTTAGTTATGAATACTTCTGCGTGGAACAGGTTTGTAAAATATCTCTACAGCGCTAACCAGTGGTACAGAGAAACGCCTGAAAGGGCCTTAGAACAGGCTTATGATGCTGCCTTAGCAATTAAGGCGATCGAAGATGAGCATTTTGGCGGCCAAGGAATCTCCGGGCGATCGGGCGATTACGGAGACAGCACCCTGTCTTACTTTAAATCCGAACTGCAAAAATACCTCAAGGTCATCCAAACCAGGATGGTAGAGTTTAATGCTAGCCGTTCTTTTTTGGAATTGCCCGATCGGGTGGGGGCAAAACCGCAGGCCGGGCAGAATAAGGCACAGCGTCACCAGCACGGATTAGGTTTCGACAATAGTAAAGATCGATCGTCTCTTGTATTTGAAAAGCTCGAATTTATTGATAGAGTCATTGGCAAGTATGTTAACAACAGTAAATCAACGGCGATCGTTCCGGTTGTCAGCTCGACAAACCAGCAGTTGAAATCTACAAATAGTACCTCTCAAATACAGGCAAATAAAGGCTCAGTCACTTCAATTCAAACTGCGGATGGCGAGGTTGACACTCAGTATGAAGAGGTAAATTTATTGCCCAGATCGCTGTTGGGAACATTGAATCGAATTACTAAAGAGTTAGACCCGGAAGCGGAAAAAGACGTAGTTAAAAATTTCCGCAACTCCAAAATAAAAACAGTCATTTCTTTGAGATTTATTTTGCTGTTGATTTTAGTCCCGCTGTTGACGAATCAAATTGCCAAAAACTTTGTAGTCGGGCCGATAGTTGACCGTTTTAGAGTCAACCAAGATGCTCCTATTTTCATAAATTTTGAGCTAGAAGAAGAAGCCTTGGAAAAACTGGAGAAATTTGAGCAGCACCTCAAATTTGAAAAGTTAATTGGCATGGCTCCGTCGCTTTCTGCTGAGGAAATGGAAGAGAAGATTGCCACAAGAGCAGTGGAGCTAGCAGAGGAATACCGCAGTGAAAGTGGTGGAGCGATTAAAAATATTTTTGCCGATTTAATTGCCTGCGTTGCCTTTGTCGTGGTTATTGTTACTAGCAAGAAAGAGATTGAAATTTTAAAGTCTTTCATGGACGATCTGATTTACGGGCTCAGCGACAGTGCTAAGGCTTTCATAATTATTTTGTTTACTGATGTGTTTGTGGGATTTCACTCGCCTCACGGTTGGGAAATAATTCTCGAAGGTTTATCGAGGCATTTGGGACTCCCAGAAAATAGGCAGTTTATATTTCTGTTTATTGCAACGTTTCCAGTTATCTTAGATACGGTATTTAAGTATTGGATATTTCGCTATTTAAACCGCAGTTCGCCTTCTGCAGTTGCTACTTACAAGAACATGAACGAATAATATCAAATCCGGTAGCATCGGAACGATCGAACCGCGAAGACGCTCTGATAGTGCCTTCGCGGTTTATTCGATCTTACCACCTATAGAACCCATTTGACATCTTTGAGTTTTTGGGTTGGGTGACGAAAAATATAGACAGAAACCCGGTTTCTGAGATTTACGCAGGCGAGAAACCGGGTTTCTTGGAGTTTTTGGTTGGGTGACGAAAAATATAGACAGAAACCCGGTTTCTGAGATTTACGGGGCGAGAAACCGGGTTTCTGGGAGTTTTTGGTTGGGTGACGAAAAATATAGACAGAAACCCGGTTTCTGAGATTTACGGGGCGAGAAACCGGGTTTCTTGGAGTTTTTGGTTGGGTGACGAAAAATATAGAGAGAAACCCGGTTTCTGAGATTTACGGGGCGAGAAACCGGGTTTCTTGGAGTTTTTGGTTGGGTGACGAAAAACATAGAGAGAAACCCGGTTTCTGAGATTTACGCAGAATAGATATCAAATGGGTTCTATAGCGGTTCGAGATCGTTGTGAGGTATGCCCCATGCCCCATCCCCCATGCCCGATGC
>NZ_JADEXD010000243.1 GCF_015207285.1 Tychonema sp. LEGE 07203
CCTCTCCCACTCTCCCACTCTCCCACTCTCCCCCGTCTGCTGTACGGAAATTGCTACTGATTCTTGTGCCTTGAGGGGTAGGGACTTCTTCCGGCAACTGATAAAATAGTATAAAAAGCAGCGGGATTTTTCGCCTAGATCGAAATTAGTTCATATTAAAAATTAGGAAAGCTATGGGATTTTTTGATTCAGAAATTGTTCAGCAAGAAGCCAAGCTGTTGTTTGAAGATTATCAATCTCTCATCCAACTGGGCGGGAATTACGGCAAATTCGATCGCGAAGGCAAGAAAATGTTTATCGCGCAGATGGAATCTATGATGGAGCGCTACCGGATTTTTATGAAGCGCTTCGAGCTGTCTGAGGACTTTATGGCTCAGATGACTGTAGAGCAGTTAAAAACACAGCTCAATCAATTTGGCATCACGCCCCAGCAGATGTTTGAGCAAATGAACTCAACGCTGGAGCGGATGAAATCTGAGCTGGAAAAACAATCATAAGGTCAACAGTTGACTGTTGACTGTTGACCTTATGATTGTTGACTGTTGACTGTTGACTGTTGAATGATGACTGTTGACTGTTGACTAATAGTTAAGGCCGCTCAAAAGCTGAAGCAGGTTTGAAATTTTCTGCCGGCACGCCTTGCAAAGCTTGGCTCATAAAATCGCGCCAAACAGGGGCAACAATCCCACCGCCAGTAGCACCGTAGCTCATCGGTGTGTAATTGTCGTTACCCATCCAGACGGCAACAGACAACTGCGGCACGTAACCCACAAACCAGATATCCCGTTCTGAGGAAGTTGTACCAGTTTTCCCTGCTGCGGGCCGCCCGAGTTGGGCTGCCCTTGCCGTTCCGCTGTTAATTACTCCTTGGAGGGCGCTGTTGACAGATGCTGCGGCCCAGGCGTTGAGAACTGGTTTTGGTTTGGGGGTATTGTCGAGCAAGACGTTGCCACTGCTGTCGGTTACTTGCACGATAAATGTGGTGTCAGAATGCCAGCCGTTGTTGGCGAAGGTAGCAAAAGCTCCGGCCATTTCTAAGGGAGTCAAGTCAACGGCACCTAGCGGCAAAGAAATCACCGGTTCCATCGGACTTCTGATGCCGAGGGTGCGGCAAATCTCAATTACTTTATTCAATCCGACTTCTTGGCCGAGCTTGACGGCAGGAATGTTGAGGGATACTTCCAAAGCTCTGCGGATGCTGACGGCACCGGAGAAGCCGCCGCCGTAGTTTTGAGGGTAGTAGTAGCCGTCGCCGTCGCGGTAGCCGACAGGGGAGTCGTAGACAATTGAATCGGGGGTGTATTTGCCGCTAGCAAAGGCAGCGTAGTAGATGAAAGGCTTAAAAGAAGATCCGGGCTGGCGGCGTGCTTGAATGGCGCGGTTGAACTGACTCTTTTCGTAATCGACGCCGCCAACCATTGCTTTGACGAAGTGGGTGCGGGGATCGACGGCGGCTAGGGCAATTTGACCTTGCTCGCGGCTGTAAAAAAGTCCTTGGTAATAAAGTCGATCGTGCCACGCTTTAACGGTTTCTTCGGCTATGCGCTGCATTTTGAGGTCGATCGTGGTTTGAACGCGCATTCCTCCCTTGACGACTGCATCTCGCCCGAAACGCCTGGTCAGTTCTTGGACTACGGCTTGCGTGACGTAAGGAACTTGAGAGCCACCAAAAGATGTAATTTTGCCGAGCCTAATTTTTTGGGTGCGGGCGGCATCCGCTTCCGCCGCCGTAATCCATTTGAGTTCTTTCATCCGGTTTAAAACGATTTCTTGTCGTTCTTTTGCCAACTTGTAGTTGGTGAAAGGACTGTATTCTTCCGGGGCAGAAATTAAGCCTGCCAGCATCGCTGCTTCTGAAAGAGTCAAATTATTTGCTGATTTGTTGAAATAGCTTCGAGAGGCTGTCTCTACGCCGTACAAGTTGTGACCTAAGTAGATTTGGTTCAGGTATAGTTGCAGAATTTGGTCTTTGTTGAGAATTTGCTCCAAGCGGATAGACATTACCGCTTCAGCTACCTTGCGACTAAGTTTTGACTGGGGAGAGAGAAACAGGTTCTTGACTAGCTGCATAGTCATAGTCGAGCCGCCTTCAACGGTTCTACCTTTCTCTAGGTTGACGATCAGAGCTCTGGCTATCCCGCCGGGGTTGATGCCTTTGTGGGTGAAGAAATTGCTATCTTCGATCGCCAGAACGGCCCGTTTCAGGTTCGGGGAGATTTGATCTAGGGGTACGACATCCCGGTTAGCTTCGTCGTGGATGCTGGCTAAGGGCTTGCCGTTGATGTCGTAAATGTGGGTAGTTTCTGTAGGAGAGTAGGTTTGCAAGATCCGAACATCTGGCAAATTGCGGAAACTGATCGCTAAGCCAACCAGCCCGCCAGCCACTACGGAACTGGCAAGCATTGTGATGCTGAGTATGGTTCCGGCGGTCACTTTACTGACTGACTGAACAAACTCGAATACAGGGGCTGAGTTTTCCGTATGTTTGCGAACTGCGTTGGTTGACACGTGGATTTCACTTCCTCACTGGATTTTGGGCTGTAAGATTTGTAATTTTAGATGCGAACTCTGGAGGCTGTCAGTCGATTTTAGATTTTAGATTTTAGATTTTAGATTTACTTGCTGCGGATGAATTTGGGAGTTGGAACTGTAGTCTAAAATTTGGGGTTCGCCGCGACTGTTGTCGGGGGCTTGGTAGGTGTTTTTGGGCGGGGTTAGCCAAGAAAAGCTGTGTCGCTTTGGGATTATGGTAGCTTGATAAGTGTGTTTGTATGCGTGAATCAGTGAGTTTAACTGATTCGGCTAAGACCGGCAAAATATTATGGTTTCCGATCGCTCCCCTATGATAACTCCTAACCTTTCAGCGCTTTACCGCGGCATCAGCGAGATTTTTCCCGATCGACCTGATTCTACCAACCCTAACGAAAATTTAGCCGAATTGCTGGCAAAAGTCGATCGACCGTTGCGAGTCAAACTGGGAATTGACCCGACAGGGAGTGACATTCACCTGGGACACAGCATTTGCGTCCGCAAGCTGAGAGCTTTTCAGGATGCGGGACACACAGCGGTACTGGTCATCGGAGATTTTACCGCAAGAATTGGCGATCCGACAGGGAAATCTGAAGTTCGATCGCAGTTGACAGAGGAACAAGTGGCAGAAAATGCCAAGACTTATTTAGACCAAGTACGTCCGATTCTCGATTTTGACACGCCCGGACGCTTGGAAATTCGCTACAACTCCGAGTGGTTGCCCAAATTGGACTTGGCGAAGGTTTTGGAGCTGCTGAAGACCATGACGGTGCAGCAGATGCTCGCTAAAGAGGGATTTGATAACAGGATGCAGCAGGAAAATGCGATTTACCTGCACGAGTTTCTATATCCAGTAATGCAGGGTTACGATTCGGTGGCTTTGGAAGCGGATGTGGAGTTGGGTGGAACCGACCAAAAGTTTAATATTGCCGTGGGGAGAGATTTGCAGCGGCATTTTGGGATGAAACCGCAGTTTGGTTTGTTGATGCCGATTTTGATCGGGACTGACGGGGTGCAGAAGATGTCGAAGTCTTTGAATAATTATGTTGGTTTGTCGGAAGATCCGCTGACGATGTATTCTAAATTGGAGAAAATTGCCGATCGTTCGATCGCCCAGTATTTTGAACTCTTGACAAATTTGCCGCTTGATGAATTGCCCGAAAATCCGCGCGAAAAACAGAAACTTTTGGCTGTGGATGTGGTAAGTCAGTATCGGGGGAAGGAAGCGGCGGATCGCGCCCAACAAGATGCAATTGCGCTGGTTAAAGGTGCTGCGGGACAAGCTGATGCTGTGGCGGAGTTTTCTTTGGCAAGCGTGCAGTTTCCGGCTAAGTTGTTTTATATTCTGAGTGCTTGCGGGCTTTGTAAAAGCAGCGGTGATGCGCGGAAGTTGATGCAGGGCGGTGGAGTGAAGTTGGAGGGCGACAAAGTTTCGGATGTTAATCTTACCTTTGAATCACCTGCTGATTTATGCGGTAAGGTTTTGCAGGTTGGGAAGAATAAGTTTGTGCGATTGGTGTCTTGAATAGACATCTCCAATAATTATTGTGGAACAGGCATCTTGCCTGTTCAAAACAGGCTTTTATGGAGATGACTAATCTCTTTTTTTACCGCAGATGAATACTGAAGATGAACGCTGATGAACGCTGATAATCGAATTATTGTAGCTTTGGATGTTTCGAGTTTAGAAAGTGCGATCGCCCTTCTGGACAAACTCCCCGATGTATCTTTCTGGAAAGTCGGTTTAGAGCTATTTGTGAGCTCCGGGCCTGGGATTTTGGAAATTTTAAAACAGCGCCAAAAGCGGATTTTTCTCGACTTGAAATTTCACGACATCCCGAATACTGTAGCTGGTGCTTGTCGGGCTGCTGCTAAATACAATGTGGATTTATTGACTATCCATTCTACTTGCGGTAAAGATGCCTTGAAAGCGGCACAGTCAGCTTTAGTAGAAGGAGCGGCGGCTGCGGCTCAACCAAGCCCTAAATTAATTGCAATTACACTGTTGACGAGTTTGAATTCGCGACAGTTGGCTTTTGACTTGAAAATACCTTTGGAATTGCCGGAATATGCTTTGCACATGGCATTGTTAGCTAAGGAAACGGGTTTAGCCGGTGCTGTTTGTTCTCCGCAAGAAGTCGAACAGTTGCGGACGAGTTGCGGAAATGATTTTCTGTTAGTTTGTCCCGGCGTGCGTCCGAAATGGGCCGACGGGGGCGATCAAAAACGCTCGATGACTCCCAAGGCTGCTTTGAAAGCTGGTGCGGATTATCTGGTGATTGGGCGGCCGATTACCGCTGCCGACGATCCGGTGGCGGCTTTTGCGCGGATTTGCGAAGAGATTGGATAAACACAGATGATCGCAGATCAAATCCCATCAGCGTTCATCTGTGTTTATCTGCTAACATCTGCGGTTGCAACTCCGACTTTGGCTGTTAATTTTGTGACCAATCATGCTAACAGTATAAATGGAAATCTCTATAATTTATTAGCCCGATCGCCCTGTCCGGCAGATTTAGAAGCTTTAGTCGATCGCCTGTTGCCAGATTTGCCGAGTTATGCTAACCGCGTAATTGTGCGATCGTACTTTTCTCCTAACACTAACACACCGCCCGGTTACGCGCTGCCTCAAATAATCTTAGCCGGCCGCCCGGAGTTTGAACCGTTACCTTTAAGTTCTGCGGATGCAATTCCTGAAAATGCCAGTCAAGTTTTTATTACTACTTTGGAACGGCGGTATCGCGGGGGAAAGCGAGTCGAAGTTCAGCAATATCATTGGCTGTTTTTAGCTAAAACCCCGAAGGGTTGGGAATTAGTAAAAATTATTTCTCGGTTTGGTACTGCGGCGGATGTTAGCCCGTTGTTAGCGCCAGAGGGGGAGACAAGCGCAATTGCTGAGGCGATTCGTTTGTGGTTGCGCGATTGTCAGGCCAAGCTATAACTTGAGTTTCAAGCAAAGGGGGCGGGTTTATGAGATTGTGGGTAAATATCAGAGATTGTTGGTGAAACCAGCCCCTACAAATCACAAAGAAAAATTTATTAGAATTGCTCAGTTAATTCATCCAATTTAGCTTTTATTGCCTGCATATCTTGCCACATAAACCATTTCGGACTTTCCGGTTCGCGGCAGGGATTTCGCAGCAAGTATGAGGGGTGGAAAATTGGCATACACAGCCGTCCTTCCCATTCAATCCATTGACCTCTAATTTTACTAATCGGCCGCTTGTCGCTTAGCAAACCTTTCAGGGCTGTTGCACCGGTTAATAAAATGATTTTGGGGTCTAAAATGCGGATTTGTTCGAGCAAGTAGGGTTTGCAAGCTTCGATTTCTTTGACTGCGGGAGGGCGGTTTTTGGGAGGGCGACATTTGATGACGTTGGCAATAAATACGTCGGTTTCTGCACTCAATCCCAC
>NZ_JADEXD010000244.1 GCF_015207285.1 Tychonema sp. LEGE 07203
GAGATTTGTTTGCTGCCGTTCGTTCAGTGGTTAATCCTGGCAAGCGTCAGGGCTTGACGGCTTATCAATCTATTCAACAAGCTCTCTCTATTGATGGCTCCCTTTTTTCCCCTAGTTGAGCAATTACAAAATAGGTTATAATGCTTGCTCAGCAAGCATTATAACGTTAAAAAATGACCCATGAAAGAGACAACCCCTGCCGCGATGCCCCCCTGCTTCGATAGATGGTGTCAAAGATTTGACGATATTTTTGGTCATCTTGCCCAAAAACGAGAGTTTAGGAACTATTTAGGGGGATTATTGGGAGAAAGTGAACGAAAAAACCTGTCGCAGATGGCAGAAAATGCCGTCGGAATAACTAACCACAAATTACATCATTTTTTAACAACAGCGCCTTGGTCATTCAATGAACTCAATCAACGTCGCTAGCGACGTAATGAATCAGTGTAACTTGCGCCAAGATTAGTCGAGGATTTAGCCTGATAATAGATGATTCAGGTCACCGAAAAAGTGGTAATTTTACTCTTATGTGTAGGCAGACAATACATCGGACAAATCGGAAAAACCGACAATGGGGTAGTAATAGTTACAAGTCATCTATATGATGGTAAAAAGAGCCTGTCATTAGATATTGAATTATATAAAAAAGCCGACTCATTACCAGAGGGAAAGGAAGACCCACAATTTAAGAAAAAGCCAGAAATAGCCATAAATTTAATCGACAAAACCTCCTTCGAGAGGCTATAAACCAGGAATAGTCTTGATGGATGCAGGGTATGGTAATAACACCAGTTTTTTACAAGAATTAGAAAACCGCTAATTAAAATATATCGGAGGAATCGCCAAGAATCGCAAAGTAATAATTCAAAAAACCGAAAATGAAACAGAGGAAATTAGAGCAGACAATTTAACAAAAACCTTGCCTGTAGAGGGTTTCACAAAAATTCAACTCAATCTAGAACGACCGAGAACAGTATGGGTAGCAATTAAAGAAGTCGAATTATCAAAATCCACGGGTAAGAAAGTAATAGCCATCGTCATGAATGCAGATACTTTCGATACCGCCACTGAAATAGATTATTTGATGAGTAATGTTAACTTATCAAAAGCGACAGAGGAGTGGATAGTAAAAACTTATTCACAAAGAAATTGGGTTGAAGTTTTCTATCGGGAAGCCAAGGGCTGGTTGGGGTTAAATGAATATCAAGTCAGAGATGAAATCAGCCTGAAAAGACATTTCATTATGGTGTTTTGTGCCTACACTTTCATTCTCTGGCATACCTTAACAGGAGGATTAAGGCGTAGATGGGCAAACAAATCTTTAAACACTTTTACGCTATGCACTCGAAGCATTTCGGACATCCATATCTTTTAGGGAAAGTGAAATGGTTGAACCAAAATTGGGACGTATTGTCCGCTTATAAAGCCAGTTTAGGCTTTGTTTGGGCTTAAAATTTGTTTAAGTCCCGCTAATTGAATGGAAACCGTAGACGAACCACCCTGTATGGGGAACCCATTTGTCCGGCTAAGCTGTTGTGCAAATAAACATTGTATATTTTGATGACGATCAAAAATCGTCAAATCCTCTCCCCCTCTCCCCCTCAATCGCCATACACAATCTATAGGGGCAACAGCTTAGTGGCTCTCCCCACTCGCTGGGGAAACTAATTGAATGGAAACAATCGTATTGGCGGTATTCCCGTCGTAACCACCCTTGACTCCCCACTCGCTGGGGAAACTAATTGAATGGAAACGTGCTGAATGACGACGGGCTGCGCTACGAAGACGAGTTCGTAAAGCTCCCCACTCGCTGGGGAAACTAATTGAATGGAAACGTACTCCTTCTTAGGATTAATACCTTTATGCACTTCTGGTACTAGACTCCCCACTCGCTGGGGAAACTAATTGAATGGAAACTTGATACGTCCTATGATTGTTGAGGTAGTGCTGATATTGTCACCGAACTCCTCACTCGCTGGGGAAACTAATTGAATGGAAACGCCCTTAGTTTCACGGTTATTGAGTAGCCAGTACTTCTCGCCTCCCCACTCGCTGGGGAAACTAATTGAATAGAAACCTGGGCTACTTGTACGGCGACTCCGTTACCAATACATGAAGATGCACTCCCCACTCGCTGGGGAAACTAATTGAATGGAAACTTAGCAATTATGAATTCTGTTCTTTCTAATCCAATGCAATTTTGTCGGTGGGTGGGGGCGGGTTTTAGAGATGGTTGGTTTCTTACATGAATTGTTGGTAAAACCCGCCACTACGGGCGATTGTGGGGCTGGTTTATCATATTGTTGGTTTTTTACATGAATTGTTGGTGAAACCCGCCCACACAGCCGATTGTAGGGGCGGGTTTTACAAATGATACTTGATGAATACCAACAAGTTAATAAACCCGTCCCACACAGCCGATTGTCTAGATTAATCTAATGTGCGATCGCCTTTGATAATCTAAGTTTGGATTTGTCGGTGGGTGGGGGGCGGGTTTTGGAGATGGTTGGTTTTTCACATGAATTAGGATTTGTCCGTCACCCGATTTGAGATTGTCGCATTGAAGATTTACTTGCAGCATTCAATCCGGCAGCTTTAACAAAAGTCAAAAATTTTTGAGTCTCCGCTCCAGGAGTCCGGGGTTGTATCCGTTTTTAGGATCGGAGACATTGCGCGCGATCGGACTTGTAGAGGATATTGCCTGAGTCCAGAGAATAATCATCCACTTTTGACAACAGTCCTTGCTTGCACCCAGGGAGCTATTTCCTCGCTCTTACAGCAACAAAGACCGAACTGCGATGACCTTCTTAATTGCTCAAACCCTTGCTGAATGTTGCTTCTGCCTTCTGTGTTCTGCCTTCTGTGTTCTGCCTTCTGCTATATTTTTAAGTTTGCCGCCAGCAGAGATTTTGAAGTCTCTAGCTAAAGGTGGAATTGCAGCAGGTATCCGTGCGCCAAGGCGTCTGATAAATGATAGATTATAGAGTAGCGATGCAGGTTCGCTGACTCAAAATCCAATCAATCGCTTAGGGGGTTATTTGATGGAACCGTTAATTGGATTAATCTTGCTAGTCGCTTACAGCGGCGGAATTTGGAAATTTTGGAATGGTTTCGATCGCACTAACTTCGACAGAAGTTTGGCAAATCGCCTCAAACTCTCGCTACTGTGGCCGGCGTTAATTTTTAATAAGCCTTACCGTCAAAACTTTACAAAAGCACTTAAAGGCTCTAGAAGGTAATTCAAGAATGTCTAAAAAATCCGCGAAGCGAAGCTATCCCGAAGAGAATCGCCCACTTGCAGGTGAAGAACAGACTTGGTTTGCCAAAGGAAAATCAGACAACTGGCCAACTTTATTATCGCAAGTCGCCACTCGGTTCGATCGCGAATATCGAGGAGAAGTATTCGCCCTACCCGAAGAAGTCGAAGCCATGCCGATTTTCCTAGAATCAGTAGCCGGAACACTCCAAGCAAAAACAGTTTCTCCCTTCTGGAAAATTGCCAAACCGCAAAAGAACCAGCGCTGTTTAGACATTGGCTGCGGAGTCAGCTTTCTGATTTACCCTTGGCGGGAATGGGAAGCATATTTCTACGGTCAAGAAATCAGCAGCAGCGCCCGAGACGCATTAAACGCCCGCGGCCCTCAGCTCAATTCCAAACTGTTCAAAGGAGTAGAACTAGCCCCCGGCCACAAATTAAATTACGAAGAAGATCAGTTCGATTTATGTCTGGCTACAGGCTTTAGCTGTTACTATCCCATAGACTATTGGAATATTGTCATGGGAGAAGTAAAGCGGGTACTAAAACCGGGCGGTCATTTTGTATTCGATGTCCTAAACCCCAATGCACCTCTAGCAGAAGACTGGGCAATTTTGGAAACTTATCGAGCAGGGGAAGTATTTTTAGAGACAATAGAAGACTGGGAAAAACTGATAAAATCTGCTGGCGCTAAAGTAGTAAAAAAGCAAAGCGGCGACTTATTCCAAATGTACAAAATTCAATACAATTGAGAGATTATAGCCTTTCGAGCTCTCATATGAGGTAATGTCGGGCCTAAAAGCATCGGGCCTAAAAGCATCGGGCCTAAAAGCATCGGGCCTAAAAGCATAAGGCATACCTCATTTTTCTGATAAGTGCTACATACCATATCCGGTTGCACTTTTGATAACAGTTATAGCCTTTCTCAGAAACATGAGGTGCTCTCGCGGGCCTAGGGCATAGGGCCTAGGCCGAAGAGGAAGTGGAAGTATCCCGCATACCTCACCAAGCTTGAGAACCGCTATAACAGTTGACATTTTGAACATTTCAACCATACCGATGCAACCGGAAACGAGATTAAAGGGAATCGGCAATTAGGTTTGATCCTTCGGACTTTAGTCCTCAAAAGTCCGGCTGTAGCGGACAAAAAACAAGTTTATTCCCACTTTAAAAAGTAGGGTGCGCCAGCAAACAGAAATTAGTTTGAGAAGCAACAAATATCGAAGTTGACGCACCCTAGTAACTACTAACTCACCATAGTGAAATAAGAAATTGGATATTACCAATTACCGATTACCAACTGCCAATTAATTTTAGGGAGTAGCAGCAGGAGCAGGAGACACTTTAGGGGCCACAGAAGGTGTGACTTCGGGAGCAGGAGACGCTTCGGCTGCTGGAGAAGGTGTGACTTCGGGAGCGGGAGACACTTCGGCTGCTGGAGAAGGTGTGACTTCGGGAGCGGGAGACACTTCGGCTGCTGGAGAAGGTGTGACTTCGGGAGTGGGAGACACTTCCGGGATCGCAGATGGTGCAGCTTCCGGAGCGGGCGTCGCAGAAGGAGACACTTCGGGGGCGGGAGAAGGAGAAGGAGACTCTTCGGCGGAGGGTTTCGGTTGAGGCGAGGGCGACGGTTTGGCGGCGGGCTTGGGTGCGGGCGACGACGGTTGAGCACCGGGCTGCGGTTTGTTTTCGCCGGCGGGCGGCTTCTCAAACTGGGGCTTGACTTCCCCAGGTGCTGGGGATGCCGGCTGGCTGGTTGGTCTGGGCCCTGTCGGGGCGGGCGCTGGCTGCTGGCCAGGTGGGTTGGGCGCGGTTGGGGTGGTGGATGGGGTTACAGGAATACCGCTGCAAATTTTTTCGTCGTATTTAAACGCGACAGCTACCTGGTAAAGCTTGTGCGTGCTGGCTGCTGGAAATGTCACGGCCGGGTTAATAATCCCTGTTTTAGCGGCACTGTCGAGAATACTGTAACCCGTGGGGACGATCGTCTGAGGCTCGGCCTTGAGCAAGCCTTGAGGGTTGACAACTGCTCCAAAAACTGCTACTCCTTCGAGTTTTTGCGGACAAGCTGCTACCGGATAAGCGACATCCACAGGAGTAGGCCCGGTCATTTGCAAGTCGGGATAAGCTTTTTGGAATCTATTAAACAAAGCAACATAGGTATCGGCAGCAGCAAGCTGTGTCTCTCTGTCGCTGGGTAAATTTGAACCGGGTTGTCGGGGCAAATCTAGCTGTTGCTGTCCCCGGTCAAATTCCTGCCTCCTGAGTCTTTCTTCGGGAGTTTCTGCAATCAGATTCCTTTTATTCGGATCTTTTTGAGTTAATTTTGGCCCTCCCTCAATTCCCGAATTTCTGCCGGCAATTGGAAATTGGGGGGTAAAGACTGGAGCTCCGTCTGGAAATAGCGGGAGTCCGCTTCTACTAGCTATGATTTTTTTGAGGGTTTCTGCCTCGTCTTCCGATGGCCCGCCGGGAAGCTGGGGCGCTTCTGTCAGGGATGGCGGGGGCGGGATATTGCGATCGAAATTACCGGGCAGCGGCGGAAAAATTACACTGCCGGGAGGCAATGGCGGCAGGATAGTGGGTGTTGTCAGGGAGGGGCTTCTGAGAGTTGGGGCTGGAGTTTGGGGAGGCTGGGGAGCTGTTGGGGCCGTTAGGGG
>NZ_JADEXD010000029.1 GCF_015207285.1 Tychonema sp. LEGE 07203
AGACAGCCCTTGGTAAGGGGGGGAGTCAGAATGAAGACTCCCTTGGTAAGGGGGGGAGTAAGAATGAAGACTCCCTTGGTAAGGGGGGGAGTAAGAAGGAAGGAAGCGAGAAGTCAAAAGCGGTGGAACCGATGGCGGTGAGGCTGTTTGTGTTTATGGCGCACTACCGCAGTCAAATTGATTTTACTGAAGAGGCGATCGCCAGCGCTAGAAATGGCTGGAATACGATCGCCGAAGGCTTGCTTTTTGGGCTCCGATATGCCGATAAACTGAGTTGGGATGTTGAGAAAACCGGACAAGATACCGATGCTGTGCAGCAGTTTCAAGCCGCGATGGACAATGATTTCAATACTCCGGCTGCTTTGGCTGTTTTGTTTGAATTGGCTAAAGAATTGGGTAAGGAAAGCAATATTTTGGTGCATCAAGGCAAAACTGAAACTTCGCCGGAATTGTTGCAGCTTCATTGGCTGACTTTGGTGAGTTTGGCGGGGGTTTTGGGGTTGGAAGTTCAGCCGGAAACTGAGACGGAAACTGCGGTTGGCGGTTTGAGTGATGGGGAGATTGAGGTGATGATTCAGCGGCGGAAAGATGCCCGAAAAGCTAAAAACTTCGCTGAGGGCGATCGTCTTCGCAACGAACTTCAGGATAAAGGCATTACTTTAATCGATCAAAAAGATGGTACAACAATCTGGCACCGAAGTTGAAATTTAGAGTTTTTTAACCGCAGATTAACGCAGATGAACGCAGATGAAATTCTATCCGCGTTTATCTGTGTTCATCTGCTGATATCTGCGGTTGCAAACTCCTATTCACAAACTCAGCGACAGCCACCACAAATTCTGGGGTGGATTCGTAGGGCAAAATGTTGCGCCCCGGCATTAATAAACCCTCTGCGTTGGGAAAAGCAGCTAAATATTGTGCTAATCTTTCCTCTGGTTTTTCTTCTTTACCCGATTGACTGATGCTTGAGGCTTTTTCTCCCATGACAACGAGTACGGGGCGATCGCACTTTTGAATCGTACTGCTGTAATCCTTGCGCCAAAACCCCGCCAAAAACGAGAAAACTGCGTGGCGGCTGTCAGGATTTGCCGCGCCAGCCTGCAAAGCCTCCAACCATTCGCTGTCAACTTTTGCCGCATCGCCAAACAGTTGTTTTGCAGAAAAAGATCGCAAAAATTCAGCGCGTCTGGCGTAGCGATAAAAAGCGTTTCCCAAGGGAGAATCTAACAAATTCCAGACGATTCTTTGCTGTCTTTCTGTCGAATGTTTGTTCATCACCGCCCAAGCTGGAGGCCCGGCGAGCACTAACCCGCGAATTAAATTTGAGCCGCTTTCCTGCTGGATTTTGGCTAATTCCAAGGCTACACACAGTAAAGCACCTTGCACGAGTACGATCGCAGGTTTTTTTACTACAGTCTCCAAGAAAAATTGCAACTGTGCCGCCCAATCGTCAGGATAGCAAGCCACAGCAGGCATTTCGCAATCGCCGCAGCCCAAAAGGTCGGGATTGTAAATCGGATTAGTGTTCCCTGCTTTGTACCAACTTTCACAAAATCTCTGCCAAAAGACTCTTGACAGTCCAACTCCTATGGGATGAATCAATAACAAAGGTATGCTATCTTCTGTCGCATTAGTTGGGTTGTAAATATCGTAAGCACAGCGATAATTTTGCCATTCGTAAAATAGCGTTGGTGATTTTATAGAGGAAGTGGTTGACAAATCTTGATTTGAAGGTGATGATTGCATATTAACCGTTTAATTTTTTACTTGTTTGTTTACTTATGATGCAACGACAATGTGAGTTTTAGCTTGAACATTTGGTGGCGAGTGGGCAATACGAATCTCTACATTGCTGCCGAGTGCGTTGATAAAACGAAATAGGCGTTCTGTAGAGAAGTCGGATAATTTGCCGCGCATCAATGCTGATATCTGGGGGTGAGAGATTTCTAAAATCTTTGCTGCTTCAATCTGAGTTACTTGTTCCGAGATTAACTCACTGATTTGATGAGCTAGTTCTGCCTTAATCAATAGTTCATCAGGATTCGGGAGCCCTAAGTCCGCAAAAACATTCCCACTGCTTGAATGCACTTTCATTGTCTTATTTATAATTTATATCGTATAGTTTATTATAACATCAAGGGTAACAGATTCGGCCACAATATAATTACTCAATCATGTCAGAACAGCGGATTACAATTTCTATACCAAACTTGCTGCTTATTGTAGCATCGTCCTTGCTGCTGGTGCTGCTGTGGCAATTACGCAGCCTGCTAGTAATTCTGATGATATCAGTCGTGCTCGCCGCATCGATCGTCCCGATCGTCAATTGGGCCGAAACCATGCGCCTTCCCCGCTGGCTGGCGGTGATTCTGGTTTATTTAACTCTGATCGGCGGATTTAGCGGGGCGGTAGTGTTAATCGGCCCGACAATCATCGAGCAAATCCAGTTACTGGTGCGACTGCTACCAGTTTATGTTAAAAGTCTGGAAACCTTAGCAACTAATCTATTGAGTCGCCTCACCGACGATGCCCCGGCGCTGGTGGGTCAGTTGGTGGACACTCAATCGCTGACGAATTGGCTGATTCGCTCTAGCCAACAACTAATTTTGCGATCGTACAGTTTAACTAGAGGCATTTTAGGAGGTGTTTTCAGCTTAATTTTAGCATTATTTATTTCCGGTTACATGGTTGCCGACAGCAACACATTAATTAAAAGCTTAGTGCAGTTTTTCCCCAAACCTTGGGATGAAAAATTAGCCGCCCAAGCAACGCCGATCGGTCAAAGAATGGGAAGTTATATTCGCGGGCGGGTCTTAGTTTCGGGAATTTTAGGGATATTTATTACCACAGGTTTGAGCGTTTTAGGAATGCCGGAATTTGCTTTAGGCTTGGGTGCGATCGCAGGTGTTACCAACCTGATTCCCTTCATCGGCCCAGTATTGGGAGCAGTCCCCGCCTTAATTGTAGCCTTAGCTAAAGGTGGCTGGCTGGTTTTGTGGGTATTGCTGTTATTTGTAATTATCCAAAACTTGGAAACTTACGTGCTCGATCCTTTGCTGGTTGGTTCCTCGGTTGGCGTGCATCCTTTGTATCAATTGCTGTCTGTCTTGGGAGGCGTACAAGTATTGGGAATTATCGGCGCAATCATTGTGCCGCCTTGGTTCGCGGGGGTGGCTGCTTTGATTGAGAACTTGTATTTAAAACCGAAGCTGAGGAACGAACATCGAGAGGCAATAAATCAAGCCAAAAATAATTCTGATTTGCCTCCTCTGACACCTTCGGCGTGACAGCAGGTTGTGGCTCGAACGCGGAACATATTGGTAAGGTGTGTCGCCTAAAAAATTCGGCGTTGCTGATTCTGGCCTATGAATCAACTTTTTGCTTGATGTTACAAAGCTCACCATACTTGGCTTATAGCAATTGGGAAATCTTGAATTCATATTTGTATTCAGCAACGCCAGATTTAATATCTAAAAGTTCTAACCGCTCTTAGCGCAGAGGAATCAGAGAAAGGGGAGAGAAATTCGATCGTGCTGATTCTACTGGATTTGACATTACCATAATACCTCTGTTCTCTCTTCTCTCTGCGCTAAGAGCGCTAAGAGCGGTAAAAAAAAAGGGCACGGTATGAATCAACTTTTTGCTTGATGTTACAAAGCTCACCATACTTGGCTTAATAGCAATTGGGAAATCTTGAATTCATATTTGTATTCAGCAACGCCAAAATTCCTAACGAAATATCGAAAATCTCACATATCCGCACCTTATAGCATTCACGATCGCAAGTCTTCTTATCCAAAAATTGGGCTTATATCGTTTCCGGCTGCATCGTCAGGTGATAAATTAGAGGGCAATTCATGAATGATTTTTACAAGTCACCACCTATCTCTGTGCAATTTTCAGTTGTTCGATTCACAGTCAACAGTCAACAGTTAACAGTTAACAGTTAACAGTCAACATCATGTCTGAGTACAACCGGAATTGATATTATTTCTTCAATGATTGTCCGGTGCGTCGCTAGGGAATTGTTTGGCAAATTCAGGGATTTTTGATAGCGACGTACCCTACCACTTAAATCTGCGGTTGAACTATAGGATTTCTCAGAAAGATGAGGTACTGTCGGGCATTGGGCAGTTGGCAGTTGGCAGTTGGCAGTTGGCAGTTAACAGTTAACAGTCAACAGTCAACAGCTAACAATTCCCCAATGACTAATGACTAATGACTAACAACTAATGACTAAGGACTAATGACTAAGGACTAATTGCTACTTCAATGCGGCGGTTGCGCTGTCGGTTGATATCAGAACTATTGTCTACCAAAGGGCGACTTTCCCCATAGCCGATCGCCACCCAATGATAATTCCGATCGATCGCGCCAGACAAATACTGCACCACAGCCTGAGCCCGCGCCAACGACACGTTGCGATTTTCCGCCTCTTCCCCCGCGTCGTCAGTGTGGCCGGCAACTCGCACCGTTGCCCCCTCATAACTGCGTAAATCCGCCACCAAATTGTCCAAAATCGCACTCGTGCCCGCGCGCAAAGAAATGCTGCCAGTATTAAACAAAACATCGCTGGGGAGAGTCACCATCAGCCCATCTCCTCCAAACACCGGATTATTCACAGTTTCAGGGTTCAGACTCGGGCTGCTGCCAATCGCGGGCAAAACAGGCGCAGGAGTTGCCGCCGCATCCGGCGCTGCCAATTCCCGCGACATCAACTGCAACCGCTTTTCCAAAGTTTCCGTCGGGCGGCTGCTACCCAACTGACTCTCCAATGCCGCCGTGCGACCAATTAGCTCATTCAGTTGGCCCTGCAACTGGCGCAAATCTCCCTGCAATTTCTCTCTCTCGGCAGGACTGACTTTTGACTGGGGAATCGGTGTAGCGGTTGTTGCGGGAAGCGCCGGAATTTGGCTGGCTGGGGCGCGTTTCGGGCTGGGGGTCAAATTTTGAGTTAGGCGCAGCAATCTCTCGGCTAGTGGCATCTGGGCGCTGTTAGAAGGGTAGATTTGGGCGATCGCCATCCCTAACACCCACGCAAAACCGCCGCCTACCCCCAGCAGCAGCAGTCGAAATATCAGCGACAGCAAAAACAAACCTAGTCCCCGCGACTTGGAGACGCGAGTCGGGGGGATTGAAGGTTTTTGATTAAAAGATGGCCTCATATTGCCTCCCTCTGAGCACACATACCAGATTAATTTCGATACTATCTTACCTAAGCTGTTTTGCAGATAAATTATATGTCAAAAAACAATTCCCCGTCTTGTGGGGTGTCTCGTCCGCCCCGAACATACAATGTTTATTTGTCCGACAGACAGCTTATCCGATTTGAGAATATTCGATTTGAGTTTAGATTGGGGGAAAAATCTACAATCTCAAAATGAAACCCGGTTTCTCCAAATCTGGGGTTTGGTGGCGAAGCATTGAGGCAGAAACTAGGTTTCTAGTCCGTTGCGTGTCAGCCTGAATTTGTTAGATAATGCTGTATAACTTTTGGAAAAAAAACCGATGACTGACCCTTTAAACAGCCCTTATCCCGTTCCTTGGGAATGGATTAGCGCCACTCATGCTAAAGTGAGTTCCACTGCTGGCACAGGCCTCCGCTACTATCGCAGCCCTTCCCTAGTTTCAACTAACGGCCAATACGCGGCTTACAGTCGAATTGAGTTGCAAGTACAGCCGGAATTAGCCCAGTGTAGGGTTAGCAGCGTGATGTTTGTGGAAAATCTCAAAACCGGGGAACTGCAAACAGTGGCGGCTGCTTCGCCGCTGGCGGAAAGCGGAATGTATGCTAGCGATGACACAGATATGTCCGGGACGATCGCCATTTTAGTACCTGTTGCTTGGAATCAAGAGGGTTCCCGGGTTCTCGCCCGCGAATTTGAAGCGCTGTTCAACTCTTCGGATATGTCGGACTACGCGGTAATTTGGGATAAAAATGATAATTACACTTATACCGTTGCTCCCGCTCGCAGTCTTTACACTCATGCTGTATTGTTGGGTTGGAGTCAAGTTTGCCCCGGACAAGTTCTGTTCCGCGCAGGCCATTTGGGCGATCGGCATTGGCCTCTTTGTGCAGTCGATATGACAGGGCAAACGGTAGCTGTCACCGACGACAAACCCCTAGTTTTCGGGACTCAAGCCAGCACAGACTGGATCGAACCTAAAACTCGTTTTTAGATATTAAGTAGAAGTCATTAGTCATTAGTCATTAGTCATCAGTTATTTGTTATTTGTTGTTTGTTATTTGTTGTTTGTTATTTGTTGTTTGTTGTTTGTTATTTGTTGTTTGTTATTTGTTATTTGTTGTTTGTTACAACTGGCAACTGGCAACTAAGGGCGGGCACGCACCATCCACCGCCCCTACCAACTGGCAACTAAGGGCGGGCACGCACCATCCACCGCCCCTACCAACTGGCAACTAAGGGCGGGCACGCACCATCCACCGCCCCTACCAACTGGCAACTAAGGGCGGGCACGGGGGCACCGCCCCTACCAACTGGCAACTGCTTTCCGTACAACGTCATCAGGAAGAAGGAATAAGGAAGAATGCTTGTACAGCAAACTTTTTCGCCATCTATATCTTACGTTTAATTAGGTGGACTCACTTATGGCAGCATCTTATTTTATCAGGCCCATAATTATTTTACTTTCCGGTCAATCTTTCGAGCAATTTATTTTGACTCTGGGGCTGATAATTTTGGCTGTCATTTTCGGTTTGACAGCTTTTATTTTTATTCGGATTTTCCTCAATTGGTTGCAGGCAAAACTTGAGGAAAATCGCCATTTTTATAAACGGCAATTCAAAATAAAGACTGGTCATTCAACCGCTTACCTTTCTGAAGAGGACTTACGCGCGGGGGAGCAGAAACCGGGTTTTTTTACGAAAATACTTCGTTATCCGCAGCTTTGGGAAAAAACCCGGTTTCTTTGGTCGGAGTCCGTAAGTCCTGCTGAACCTGAAAACGTTTTTTTAGAACCGCAGTTTGTAGAAAATAACATAAAATTTAATGCTGTTTGGGGAACAGAAAACGATATTTTAGAAGCGGTACAACCGGAGATAACCTGCGAAAATTCAGCAGCAGTTGCCCATCTCTACCAACCGATCGCTCTTTGGCAAGGGCGCTTAATTTTGCCATCCCAGGAACAGCGCCAGCCCTACGATACAGTGTTTTTGGAAGTAATAAATGCCCCGAAAAAATACCAAAAATTTATTGGCAAAACAGCATTTTTGAAGTGGCTAGCAAATCGCCAAGTGCAATTTTTTGTCCACGCAGTCAGTCAAGATATCAACTTCACAAAACAAACTAAAAAAAGTCAAAAATCGGGTAACATCCATCCAGATAGATTGAACGGCTGGCGAAATGTTGGCCCTTTGGAAACTTTAGCAGGCAGCCGACTGGAAGACAGCGTGACTGTGATGCTGCGGAGGCCGGTGATTGCCATCAACCACAGCAGCGGCCAGCCGGAACTAATTATCGATCGCGAACCAGTACAAATTATCGGACGTTTGTGCGCCTTAGTTTCAATTTTACAGCGCCAAGAACCCGACAGCAACAAATTTATTGTCCGGCACTTCAACAAAACATCTCAACAATTTGACGGCGCAGCCGAAATGATTCGGATTCCGCAAGTAGATGCTGACAAAAATGGCATAGCGAGGTCTACCAATTACCTGATAGAACAATCGCCATTAAATCCAGACGGCTGGTACATTTACGGCGAAAGAGATGAAGAAAGTATTTTTGTAGTGCAGGCAATCGAACCGCGCAAAATTACTCAGTTAATACCAGATGAAACACATTTCGGACTTGAAAAATCTTTAGCTTATTTAGAATCTGAAAACTGGTTAAATACAAAAGCTCAAAAAGGCAAAGCGAAAAAAGTATTGTTAATGCCAAACGAGGCGGCTGAAAATGCTTTAAACTCTCCTTGGCAAGAAGGAGATATCGGCATCGCGATTCACAGTTTCGGCGGTATCGGCGGCAAAAAAGGCGAGTCTGCACCGCTGGGAATTGTCACCGGACATTTTTCTTTCGGACTGGCAAAAGTGGTGCGCGATCGATTTACCGATGAACTGCGTTTTGATATAGAATACAAACAAGTATACGCCCACAATCCCGACGGAATTGTCGCCGGTTCTAGCAAATGGCAAAGTTATATGGGAGATTTGCAGCGCGGCTGGTTGGGCGATCGCCCGGTTTGCGATATCATTTGTAAATTAGACTGCGTGTGTTGCGACTACAATTTTGATGGAATCATTTTGTCGCCTTTAACGGAATTAAACGAACAGCTAGATATCATGATGGCGCGCTACCGCAGCGGAGACGGCACCGGCGCAACTTTAGTCACGCCAGCAACTTCTTGCGTCCAAGATTCGAGTCAGGCAATTTACGCTACTATTAAAAAAATCACTGCCGCAATCGAGTCAAATCCTCAGATTCAAGATTGGCTGAAAACACATCCCGCCGACGCACAAACCCAAAGATTTTATCAGTTAGTAGCTTTAGGAGAGAGCTTAGAAAAAGTATTAATTCCCCTCGGTATTGTCCGTCCAGATTGGCGCAAAAATACGAGATTGGTGGGGATTGATTCGGAACGTAAAAAAAGCTTTTTTTCGGTGATTGCGAACCTGCTAAAAGCTGCTATTAGTTACCGGACGATGCTCCCCAGACGCACCCAAGATGAAATTGCTAAAGTTTTATTAAAACAGGGAGCCTTTTTGTGGATAATCCGCACCAATCAAGTCGGGGGATTCGATCGAGATATTGAACCCGTAGCGCCGACAGGATTTTGAGTCAAATTATCATATAAGAAAAAGACGGCGGTTGAAACCGTCAGAAAGTCAAACGAAGATGATTCGGCGATTGAAATCGCTTCTACAAAAACGAAGTCTGCCTCCGCAGACTCAGAGATAATTCGGCGATTGAAATCGCTTCTACAAAAACGAAGTCTGCCTCCGCAGACTCAGAGATTGAGGGAGGATTTAAACGGGATTTGGTATCAGTCAACAGTCAACAGTTAACAGTTAACAGTTAACAGTCAACAGTCAACAGTTAACAGTCAACAGTCAACAATCAACCATTACCAAGGAGTGACTGCAACAGTGCCGCCCGGTGCAATAACTACTCGGAAATCAGCCAGGGGCTCCGCTGGCGGCCTGGTGCCAATCGGTTTGTAAAGCAACTCCGATAACGGGGCTTCGGATCGATCGACTGCTGCCGAATTTTCCGACTTATAACCGACAATCGCCCCGTCTTTAGCCACACTCACCCGATAAACCAACTCCGCATCAACTGCAGGCTGATTCTTCAAAACTCCGTCAATTTGCTGGGAAAGTTTGCCCTTCAACACCTCAATTTCCGCCGGATCTGTAATCGGCACGGCTGCGGCACCAGGACTTGCCAAACCTTCGGAAACAGGACTGGGCGTGCTTTCGGGCGAAGCGTCCGACTGCGGCGCGGGGATCGGAGTCGGCAAAATCGATTCAGCATTCGGAGTCCTCTCCCCCGGCAGCAAACCGTCAGCAGGCCTGGGATTGGGATTCGGCGAACCAGATCCGCTGGGATTCGGCGTGCCCTGATTCAGTCCTGCAGGATTGGGCTGCCGCACCGGATCTCTGGGGCGCTGGACTTCCGGTATCGGCACCAAGAAAAATGCCATCGCAGCCAAAGCCAAACTCGACACTCCCACGACAGCAGGCAAACTCCGCTTCGCCAAAGGTTCGGCAGATTTGATATAACGCTTGGAAATTGGGGTTAATTGCAGCGACAATTCCGGCAGCGTTTGGGTGTCGGCAAAAAATTGATCGATCGCCTCTACCAAGTCAAATAGCTGTACCGTCGTCAAATCTATTTCTGCTGACATTTCTGTTTTGCGATCGATTTGGGTGTCGCTGCCGGCTTCGGCGGGTAGAACGGTCAACCGGTGCGAATTCCCGTCAATTCTGTGCAACCGCACCATGCTCAAATTCGGGCCGTAGCGATCGGGATAATGCACTCCGCTCATAAATTCTTGAGCGTAGCTGCTGACTGCCCTCACCAAGCTTTCAAAAAACTCCCGTCCCCCGCTGAGGGGTTCGCCCAAACCTTTCACATAACATTCAGCGCTCATTAGTATGGAAAGTACCTGCCGCGTATCTAACTGGCTGGATACCGATCCATCGCTCAAGCCTTCTAAAACTAAGGTGCAATTTGGCAGACTGTACTGACGCCTAATAGTCATTTTTATTCCACTTCTCCATCAAACAGGCTAACCCAGAAGCGCTGCATTCCGGCTGTTCCCGTACAAAATAGCAGTTTGCTCAACAAGTTTAAAGCTAGTTCGTTGAGCTTGTCGTCGGAATTGTAAGCTGCAACTACCGATCGCTTCGGGTTCATGCGCGATCGAAAATGAGCTCGAAAGCGTTCTAAATAATCGGCAAGCTGCAAGTTCTGGTTGAGAGGCATATTTCTCGATCGCAACTGCTGCGAATCTTGCAGCAACTGGCGAATTGTCGCGGTTAACTTGCGCGCCATATTGCAGGCGATCGCCACCAGCGCTTTTGCCTCCACAACAGTTAGGGAGCGGCGCTGCGTATAGCGTCTCAGCGGGTTAGTATTACGCATCTGCCAAAGGGCAACCCGATTTTTGATAATTGACTCAAATTCCAGTTCCTTTGACACTGCCAGCATTTCTTCCGCACCTCCGAGATACAAGGCTTCGATCGCCAGCAACATCAAGTCAATTTGCAATCTAGCGCGGCGGGGACACCCGTCACCGTTCGGCGACAAGTCTGGCAAACTGTCTAAAATCAACGGGTTTGACTCGGTAAGCAAAGTTTCTGACGGCATTAAGATCACGGCAACATCCATTCCAAACAAACTATACGGTTATGCGGGGTCTCTGGCATGACAAATTCTCAATCAAAGACTCCTCTCGGATACTTTATTTTTATCATTCACTTTTATTGTGTCTTTTAAATCTAGCAGCAACCGACTGTCGCGGGCGAACTCTAGGGGCGGGAGTTCGATCGAACGCCGTCCGATCCGTCAGCCGATCCCTTAAAGCTTTGTGATTTCCCGGCGAAGCCGGGGGAGAAACCGACGGTGGACGATCGAACTTGACCATTCCCAATTCTCGATTCCCCATTGCGATCTATCAATGTTCCTGCAGCAGGGGTTTCGCCGCCGCTTCTCTTTGAGCCGTAAAATCACTAGCCGCCGCCCCATCCGTCAGACTAATTTTTCCCTTGATGCTGTCTCCCTCCACAATTCCTCGCAGTTTAACAGAACTGTTTTGACCGATCGCGATCGAGTCGCTGCAACCGGCTAAATTAGGAACCGCACCCGACAAGTTCAATCCTTGAGTTTCCCACTTGCCAACTAAAGAAGGTTTCTCCTCGGCTGTTTTTCCCAGAGCGCTCTGGCTGCTGCCCGATCGCAAATTACCGCTCAAATAAACACCAGATTGATCTATTGTCAATACCAAAGTATCTGATTTCAGACATTCTGGCAAGTCTTTCGCATCGAAGCGATAACTTCCTGCAATTCCCGGAGGAGCCTTTAAATTTGTTTCGCCGTAAGCAGTTACTACCTTAAAAAGTACCGCAACAAAAGCGATAGAAATACTATAAAATGTAAACAGTTTGACGTTAAAATGAGGCATAATTTTGACTGTTGGCTGTTGGCTGTTGGCTGTTGGCTGTTGGCTGTTGGCTGTTAACTGTTAACTGTTAACTGTTAACTGTTGGCTGTTGACTACTGACTAATGACTGCGGACTAATGACTACTGACTAATGACTGCTGACTAATGACTGCTGACTAATGATATCGTTTCCGGTTGCATCGTCAGGTGATTTAACCGCAGAGAACACAGAGGACACAGAGAGAGAATAGAGATATGAATACAGGACGATGAAGAGAGGATTTGATATGACTGTTAATTGTTAACTAATAACTGATGACTGCCAACTGCTTTCCTGTCAACAGTCAACAGTCAACAATCAACAGTCAACAGTCAACCGTCAACCGTCAACCGTCAACAGTCAACCGTCAACCGTCAACAAATTACCTTCGAGGAAGTACCGAAGCCAAGTGCGATCGCACTTTAACGTAACACCGCGCAATCAGCAGCGAAGAATGACACTGCACCGCCAATTCATCAGTATACTGTCCCAAAGTTTGGCGCTCAATTCCCCACTCCCGACTCGTACCCGCAATCGTCAAATCAGCATTAGCAGAAGCAGCAATCACCGCTTGAATTGGCTCGGCAGCCTCCACAATCGGAGTTTCAATTCGCGATCGCACATCAACCGGCAACTGTTCCATCACTCGCTGAAACTCGTAACTCAGCTCGTTTCCCTCGAACCCGTTTACCCCCACCCGCAGCACCGTCAAACGGCGTTTCTCGCTATTAACTAACAGTCTCAGCGCCAATTCTAAGCCCAAATCATCGTGAATATTTGCCGCATAAGGCACTAACAAATTATTCAACCGTTCCCGGCCCCTGTCAACAAAAACTGCTACATCCACCTTAGCGCTGCTGAGAATTTGACCGACACGCCCTCCCAAACGGTTGCTGCTAAAAGTAGGCCTGTGCCATCCTACCAAAATCAAATCCGCGCGATCGAGTTCCGCAATTTGCGCCGTTTCCCGCGCCACATCCTTAGTAACCCGAACGATCGGATGCACGAATTTTCTCGCCTCCGGAATTTCCAAACTATCAATCAATTCTGATAATTTCGAGCGGCGCTCTTGAATAATGCGATCGGCTTCCGCAGGCGTACTTTCAAAAGCATAATCCTCATTGAATTCTATCAAACTTAGAGGATGAACCGCCGAATGTGAATCGTTACCGCCCGTGCCAGCAGCCGGCAGCGCCAGCCCTACCGCTAGCCGCAGTAAACCCTTCTGCGTGCTGGGATTAGCAACCGGTACTAAAATTCGATAAGTTTTTAGCAAATTGTTAACTGTTTCTTCGCTGCTACTAGCAATTGGTGAATCTTCTAATTCTGAATTCTCAGAGTTAACTTCTGAAATATCTAACCGAATTAACCGTTTGGGATAAGTCCACTCCAACAGCGGCGAAGTCATAAAAGTTGTTACTAAAGCCATGAGGACTAACATCGTAAATAGCACCGGGGAAATTACGCCCAGAGAAAGACCGATATTCAGCACAATTAGTTCAGTCAAACCGCGAGTGTTCATCATCCAACCCAGCGCTGAAGCTTCGCGGTTGCTGATGCCGCAGACTCTTGCAGCAGCGTAAGTTCCGACGTATTTACCAATAATTGCTACTCCTAAAACTGCGGCGCACAGCAGCCACAATTCAGGACTGTTTAGCAAGCCGATTTGAGTCCTCAAACCGCTGTAAGCAAAAAAGATTGGCAGCAGAAATATTAGGACAAAATCTTCGGTTTTTTCAGCTAATTCTCTGGTGAGTCCGGCATTTTTTGGCATGGCCACACCGAGCAAAAATGCACCGAAGATTAAATGAATGCCAATCAATTCAGTAATTAGGGCAGATGCTACAACTGCCATGTAAATTCCCGCCAGCACTAACTGCGTTAATCTGCCCGTGCGGTTGTAGTGTTTGGAAAGCCGCTGCAAGAACCAGCGGACTACAGTCATCATGAAACCAATGTAAATTAAAGATTCAAAAATGGTCGGCAAAGCGCCCAGCATCGAATTAGTTCGAGTAACTGCGATCGCCACCGCTAACAAACACCACGCCGTCACGTCATCTACAGCAGCACAAGTCAGGGCCAGAGTCCCCAATTTGGTATTCTGCAAGTTGTGCTCTGTAATAATTCTTGCCAGCACCGGAAACGCAGTAATTGACATCGCAGCGCCCAAAAACAGAGCAAAGGCTGTAAATGAAACGCTATTATTTGAAACGATCGGGTACAGCAGCAGTGCTAGAATGCTTCCCAGGGAAAACGGCACTAAAATGCTGACGTGGGAAGTTAAAATCGCTATATCTAAATTGTTTTTGAGATACTTCGGATTCAGTTCTAAACCAATCAAAAACATGAAAAATATCAGCCCCACCTCAGACAGCACGTTGAGGAATGGAACTGCCTCGGCTGGAAAAAGTGCTGTTGCTAAATCTGGTGCAATCAAGCCCAACAGAGAAGGCCCGAGCATAATTCCTGCTACAATTTCTCCAATAACTTGAGGTTGTTTGATCGCTCGAAATCCTAAACCGACAAGTCTCGAAAGTGCAATCACAATTAGAACTTCAAGCAAGACGAGAATGGGGATGGGCATGGCGTTTTGAGCTTTGGGGTTTTGGCGGGTCGAAAGGAAACTCGTAAAGCAGGCATAATTGTCGAGGTAGAAGGCACAAGACACGCACCAACAACGCCATTGTCTCACAAGCGAACAAAGGCTTTGGCAACCTCCCACCCGGATTTTTCGTTTTTAACAAAAGAAGCCCTTGCAAGTAACTTTAACCGCAGCGTGCACGCCCCCCACCGAACCCGCCCGCTAAATCTCACCTCCGGGGGCCCGGCCAACCCTACGGATATCACTGAGATTGTTAGAAAAAATAGGGTTCGCTGTGATAAACTAGAGGAGTTGTTTAAATTCGCACATCCGGGTTTTCGGGTGTTTCAAAAGCGCAAACTTTTGGAAATACTACCGGATGGAGGATTAACCCGAATATCAGGAGTTAAAAATACAATGCCAGTAGTCAGTTTGGCTCAAATGTTAGAGTCAGGGGTTCACTTCGGACACCAAACCCGCCGGTGGAACCCGAAAATGTCTCAATACATTTTTACAGAGCGCAACGGGGTTCACATCATCGACCTCGTGCAAACCGCTCAGCTTATGGAAGATGCCTACGAGTACATGAGAGTGGCCTCAGAAAAAGGCAAAAAGTTTTTGTTCGTGGGTACGAAGCGCCAAGCAGCCGGGATTGTAGCCCAAGAAGCTCAACGCTGCGGTGCTTATTACGTCAACCAGCGCTGGCTGGGGGGAATGCTCACCAACTGGACGACGATTAAGTCCCGCGTGGAGCGCCTCAAGGATTTGGAGCGCCGCGAAGAAATCGGTGCCCTCGATTTGTTGCCGAAAAAAGAAGCTTCGGTGCTGCGCCGAGAACTGGCAAAACTCCAGAAGTATCTGGGCGGAATCAAAACTATGCGTAAGATTCCCGACGGAGTGGTGCTGGTAGACCAACGCCGCGAGTATAATGCGGTGTTGGAATGCCAAAAGCTGGGAATTCCGATCGTTTCTCTGTTGGACACCAATTGCGACCCGGATTTGGTTGACATTGCGATTCCGGCAAACGACGATGCTATTCGATCGATCAAGCTGATTGTCGGCAAGTTGGCTGATGCCATCTACGAAGGTCGTCACGGTCAGCCAAGCGGCGAAGGTGACGACGACTACGACTACGAAGGTGGCTACGAAGGCGCTGAATATGAGGGCGAAATTGAAGAATTGGATGACCCCAATTATGTAGATCCCGACGAAGCCGCTGAGACCGAGGGCGAAGAAACCGAGAGCTAGTATTGCGATCGGAATCTGAACAACAAGAAATTAAAAATTAAAGATTGAAGATTAAAAATAATAATTATTTTTAGTTGGACATTTTTAATTTTTAATTGTACCTGGCACGAGTCTAAGTCATTAGTAGAGTTCTGGCAAAAGCATTCATTGTGTTAGTGTTAGCACCAAAATTAATTATGGTGCTACAGGTACAAAGTCAGCCCTAAGGCCGACTAAGTATTTTTTCACTCCTGTCCAATCATTAACATTAAGATTAGTAACTAATGACTAATGACTGTTAAGAGGGCGGGCACGGGGCACCGCCCCTACTAACTGATGACTGATGACTGATGACTAATGACTGATGACTAATAACTAATTTTGATTGGGAACTTAAGGAAGATGGCGGATATATCTGCAAAACTTGTTAAAGAACTGCGCGACAAAACCGGCGCTGGCATGATGGACTGCAAAAAAGCCCTCATTGCAAACGAAGGCGATGTCGAAACATCCATTGAGTGGCTGCGGAAAAAAGGTCTGGCTGGGGCTGACAAAAAAGCAGGACGGGTTGCCTCAGAAGGACTCGTAGGTAGCTACATCCACACCGGCGGCCGCGTGGGAGTGCTCGTGGAAGTGAACTGCGAAACTGATTTTGTGGCACGCCGCGAAGAATTCCAAACTTTGGTGCGAAATATTGCGATGCAAATTGCAGCTTGCCCGAATGTGGAATACGTGAAAGTTGAAGATATCCCTGCCGAAATTGTCGAAAGAGAAAAGGCAATTGAAATGGAAAAGGACGACTTGGGCAACAAGCCTGACAACATCAAAGAAAAGATTGTTCAAGGGCGCATTGACAAGCGCATGAAAGAGTTATCTTTGATGGATCAACCTTTTATTCGAGATCAGAATATCTCGGTAGAAGAGTTGGTAAAACAAACGATCGCCCAAATCGGAGAAAATGTCCAAGTGCGCCGCTTCGTGCGTTTTGTCTTGGGCGAAGGCATTGAAAAAGCAGAAGCTAACTTTGCCGATGAAGTGGCAGCCCAAATGGGTGCTCAATAATCTCAAATTAAGATTGAGAATTAAAAATTAAAAATGTGAAAACTTGATTTTTTGCATTTTTAATTTTTAATTTTTACACAACTTATGGAAAGGCTATATTTGTAGGTGTGTAATGCACGCCTTGCTACTAAGCTGTCGGACAAATAAACATTGTATGTTCGGGGCGGGCTCTCGTGCCCACCCCACAAGAAGGGGATTTTTTTTGACATTCAATTTAAATGCCGCAACAGCTTACAGATAGCTTAGGAATTTAAAACTTGCCCCTGTCCTATTTGAATTTTAGACGAGAGATATGGTGCGAGCAAAAGAGCGAATAGAGCAAGATTTGGCAGGACTAGAAGAGGCTTTAGCAGCCTTGAATTTAGAGTTTCGCAGTACCTACGAGGGTTATTTAACTGCCTTGGGACAAGCGGTGCGGCAGCAGTTAATTTTGGCTTCGTACCACCTTTGCACTCAATCAGTACCGGAGTCCTTTCTCAAGTTGTCCTTCGAGGGGCGGCAAAAAATGCAGCAGTCTGTAAGGGCTTTGGCTGTCGCGTCGGAGGAAAAATTGCGTTCTCTAGTGACGAGTGACTCTGACGAGGAAGAGCAAGAGGAGGAAGAAGAGGAGGAAGAGGAAGAGCAAGAGGAAGAGGAAGAGGAAGAGGAAGAGGAAGAGGAAGAGGAAGAGGAAGAGGAAGAGGAAGAGGAAGAGGAAGTTTCCGCCATTGATTATCTGTTTTCATTGGCAAATTACCAATTGCCAAGTGCTAATTCTCCCGAAAGTTTGGCGCGCTGGCAAAATAGTATTGAAAAGTCGATCGCCCATACCATCAAACTGCTTTCTCGCGACAGCAACCGCTTGCTGCAACAGTCGGGAATTTTGCCCAGTCAATTGCCAGAACCGGTGATAGAAGCTGCTTCGAGTGTTGAATCCTCCGGCGACAGCGTTGCCGGGCCGCCTAACCTATTAAACTTAATCATTGAAACTGATGCTTCGCCGACACCGCCAAAATTAGGACAACCGCCGCAGACTAAGGCTCTGCACATTACAGCGATTAAACTGCGGCTGTCGGAAATAGAGTTTGCCGATGCCGCCACCTCGGCTTGGCGGCAGCAAATTCGCAACCTCTGTGTGAGGTTAAACTCTTTAGGGCGCGATTACCAGAAAAAGCAGCGGGAACTTGCTGTGGTGGAGGCTGAGTCGGCTTGGCGATCGAGTTGGTTTGAAGATTAGTCAGTTGACAGTTGGCAGTCGGCAGTTGGCAGTTGGTGGTTGACAGGAAAGCAGTTGGTGGTTGGCAGTTGTTAGTTGGTTGTCGGCAATTCTTGAGCTATGATTAATAACTAATGACTGATGACTGATGACTGATGACTGATGACTAATAACTAATAACTAATAACTAATAACTAATAACTAATAACTAATAACTAATGACTAACAACCAACCAGAATGGCAGCGATTGCAAAAAGCTCTTTCAGTAGAAGCCGATCGCGGATTTAACGACATCCAAGGCAGTCAATACCGCTTCAGCGAGTTTCTGGGCCTGAGTTTGAGACAGTTGGCCGGTGCTGTGGCAGGTTCTTCGCGCGATCGCGCCCGACAACTAGCTGTGGAATTTGACATCTACCCGCAGAAGGATCTCGAACAGCGCCAGCATTCGATCGCCATTACAGTGAGTTTTCTCAGACAAATGGAGCAAGTTTGGGAAACAGCAGCCCGCAGCCCGATCGAACAAAGCGCTTCTGAACCAAGCGCCCCAGCCGTTTCCGTTCCCCGAACAGCACCGCTGAGTGCGGCAGCGCCACCGCCCAGCTTGACTCTAGACCAACCCTTAACCCGCGTCACCGGCATCGGCCCCGCCAACGGCAACCGCTTGCTCAAACTCGGTTTAAACACTGTATACGACTTGCTTTACTACTATCCCCGCAATCACATCGACTATGCAAAACAAGTACAAATTCGCGAGTTGGTAGCGGGAGAAACTGTCACTTTAATCGCCGAAGTAAAGCGCTGCAATTGCTTTTCTAGCCCGAAGAATAAGAAATTAACAATATTAGAAGTAATCTTAAAAGACCGCACGGGAGAAATAAAAATTAGTCGCTTTTTTGCCGGGCCTCGCTACAGCAATCGCGGCTGGCAAGAATTCAAAAAGCGCGAGTATTGTACTGGGGCGCTGCTGGCTGCTTCGGGTTTGGTGAAGCAGGGTAAATATGGCATTACTTTAGAAAATCCCGAGTTGGAAGTATTAGACGACTCCGGCGGTGCGATCGAATCTATGAAAGTCGGCCGCCTGATACCTGTTTATCCGCTGACGGAAGGGGTAGATGCAGGTTCGGTGAGGCGATCGATTTTGGCTGCGATGCCGGCGGCGAAACTGTTGCCGGAATCGCTACCGGATGATTTGCGCGATCGTTACAGTTTAATGGGTTTAGCGGATGCCGTGACTAATATTCACTTTCCGCTCGATCGCGATTGCTTGTCCGCCGCCCGCCGTCGCTTAGTTTTTGATGAATTTTTCTACCTGCAATTAGGACTTTTGAAGCGCCGCCAAACCCAAAGAAAAGCCCAAGCTAGCGCAGTCATTCTTCCTAGTGGCAAATTGATCGAACATTTCTATGAAATCTTGCCTTTTGCGTTGACTAATGCTCAAGAAAGAGTAATTAACGACATCCTCAACGATTTGGCTTCGCCGCAACCGATGAACCGATTAGTACAAGGCGATGTCGGCGCGGGCAAAACTGTAGTCGCTGTAGTCGCAATGCTGGCAGCAATTCAATCGGGCTATCAAGCGGCTTTAATGGCACCGACAGAAGTTTTAGCAGAACAGCATTACCGCAAATTGGTAGGTTGGTTTAATTTGATGCACTTGTCTGTGGAACTGTTAACTGGTTCGACAAAAGTAGCCAAGCGCCGAGAAATTCACAGCCAGTTAGAAACGGGAGAATTGCCAGTTTTAGTCGGAACTCACGCCCTGATTCAAGATACAGTGAATTTCCACAAATTGGGTTTGGCGGTAATTGATGAACAGCACAGATTTGGGGTGCAGCAGCGGGCTAAATTGCAGCAGAAAGGCGAATCTCCGCACGTTTTGACGATGACTGCAACTCCTATTCCCCGGACTCTGGCGCTGACGCTGCACGGCGATTTAGACGTGAGTCAAATTGATGAACTTCCCCCCGGTAGGCAGGCGATTCAAACGACGGTTCTGTCGGCAAAAGAACGCATCCAGGCTTACGATTTGATTCGCCGGGAAGTGGCGAGCGGCCGTCAAGTTTATGTGGTGCTGCCGCTGGTGGAGGAGTCGGAAAAGTTGGATGTGCGATCGGCAATTGAAGAACAAGAAAAACTTCAAAGCAGTGTATTTCCTGAGTTTAAGGTGGGTTTGCTCCACGGCAGGATGAGCAGTGCGGACAAAGATGAGGCAATTACGAAGTTTCGGGACAAAGAAACTGATATTTTGGTATCTACAACTGTGGTGGAAGTGGGAGTAGATGTGCCGAATGCTACGGTAATGCTGATTGAAAATTCGGAGCGTTTTGGACTGTCGCAATTGCACCAGTTGCGGGGTCGTGTCGGTCGGGGCAGCAACCGTTCTTATTGTTTGTTAATGCCTGGTTCTAAGACGGCGGAAGCTATGCAGAGAATGAAGGTTTTAGAACAATCTCAGGATGGTTTTTTTATTGCGGAAATGGATATGAGATTGCGGGGGCCGGGTCAGGTTTTGGGAACTCGGCAGTCGGGTTTGCCGGATTTTGCTTTGGCGAGTTTGGTGGAGGATCAGGAGGTTTTGGAGTTGGCGAGGGCGGCGGCTCAAATGGTAATTGAGAATGATGAAACTTTGAATCAGTGGCCTGTGGTGCGGGATGAGTTGGAGAGGAGATATCAGCGGATGATGAGCGGGTCGATTTTGACTTAAGTTGAAACCCAAAAACCCTGGCGGTTGAAACCGCCGGGTTTCTAACGGCCGGGATTTCTCTTTTTAAGGCAAGTAACCCAAGGTAAATAATACGATATTTTCTAATTGTACCAGTATCTCTGGATTGACTTCACCAATTTTATTTCGCAATCTTGTTTTATCCAAAACTCGCAGTTGATGGCACAATGCAACAGAATCTTGAGTCAATCCTCCCTCACCGCCAGGAATCAAAACACAGGAAGGAAGAGAGGCGCGGCGCAGATTTGTGGTGAGAGGAATACTGATAACAGTAGTCGTGTATCTCGAAATTGTATCGTTTTGAAAAATAATTGTGGGACGCACGCCTGCTTGTTCGGAACCTTGTGTGGGATCGAGGTTGGCAATCTGGATTTCACCTCGTCTGATTGTCATGCCAAATCCTCATGTTTGAGGAGTTCTGAATATTCGCTGATTCCGAGTTCCGCAAGTTGTCGGTCTTCTTCGGCAAATTCGCTGTAGAGTTCAGCTAAGTTAGTTTCATCGATCGCAGGAATACTCACTAATCTGGCACGGAATTTCAGGAAGGCTATAAATTCAAATACTTGTTGGAGTTGTTCTCGATCGAACTTTTCTAATTCTTGTTGGATTAACTCTCTCATGACAGTCATTTTTGTTGTCAAGTTTTCTGTATTATAGCCCGATCGCCCATCCACCAAAAACCCGATCGCGGGGCCCCAGAAACCGGGTTTTTTCCGAAATAATTCCCGAAAACCCACAGCTTCGGGGAAAAACCCGGTTTCTTTGCTGGGTGACGGGGCCCCAGAAACCGGGTTTTTTCCGAAGATACTTGATTTTAGTCTAGAAATTCGGTAAAAACCCGGTTTCTTTGTCGGAGTCTGTAAGCCCTGAAAAGCCCTCATCCCAACAACTCCTGAAACCGGACATCGCCACGAATCCCATCAAAATCGGTATCAGTTTTCGCTGACTCTCGATATATTTCCGGTTGCATTTGAATCGCGCGCTGCAAATTTTCCAGAGATAACTCAACATTACCTTGCAAGGCGTAACAGCAAGCTTTGTGATAATAAGGATCGTGATAATTTGGGTTTATTTCTAAAGCTTTATCAAAATAATCTATCGCTTCCTCATAGCGACCTAATGTCATCAAAGCATAAGCCCTGCGATATAAAAGATTAAAATCATTTGGTTCCAATTCCAAACCTCTGTCATAGCTGGATATTGCCTCTTCAGCACGCCCAGCCCTTCGCAGCGCAAAGCCGCGCCAATCCCAAAAAGCAGCTTTATTGGGTGTAATTTTTATCGCTAAATCATAACAGCAAATAGCTTCATCATAGGATTCTGACCTGAATAGTGCTTTGCCTTGTTCGATCCAAAAACCATAGTCATCAGGCTCGATATTCATAGCTACAACCCAGCTACCGCCCGCAGCAATTTCACTGCCGCACTTCATCAACGCCAAGCCTCGGCAAAACCAAAAATCTCGGTTTTTCTCCTCTATTTCTATCGCTTTGTCGAAACTGGTGACAGCTTCTTCATAGCGCTGTAAATTGTGCAAAACCTTACCGAGTTCAAACCAAATAACAGGCGCATCTGGTCTCAATTCTGCAACTTCAGTTAGTTTTGTTGAAACTGCTTCATACTGTCCTTGTCTAGCCAGCAAAAGACCATCGTGAAACAAAGTAACCGCATTATTTGGCTGGTAGGAAGACACCATTGCAGGTATTACCATCTCCTTACTACCGTCTCGCTTTTGGATTCCCTCCAATCGCAGGAAATGCACCCGTCCCGACTCATCCCCTGCTACGACTGTCACCCCGTCAGGCGAAATTGCACAGCAATTAAACCCATACTCTCCGCTGAAACTAGCAACCTCTTTGTAGCTAAGCAAATCCCACACTTTTAGAGTGTTATCCGATGAAGCGGAAACTGCTGTTTTTCCGTCTGGTGCGATCGCGACTGCTAATACATAGTCAGTATGACCGGTGAGAGTTCTGGGAAAAATCCCACTGTCTATGTCCCAGACTTTTAGGGTGCGATCGTATGAAGCGGAAACTGCTATGAGGCCGTCTGATGCGATCGCCACTGCTGTTACATAGCCAGTATGACCGATGAGAGTTGTGAGTTGGGTGCCGCTGAGCAAATCCCAAACTTTCAGCGTGTTATCCTGGGAAGCCGAAACTGCTGTGAGGCCGTCTGGTGCGATCGCGACTGCTAATACCGAGCTAGTATGACCTGTGAAAGTTCTGAGAAAGATGCCACTGAGTAAATCCAAGACTTTTAGGGCTTTATGTGAAGCCAAAACCGCTGTTTTTCCGTCTGGTGCGATCGCCACTGCATTTACCGAGCTAGTATGACTGAAAGTTGTGATTTCTTTGCGGATGCTCAAATCCCAGACTTTTAGGATGTTATCCCTTGAACCGGAAACCGCTATGAGGCCGTCTGGTACGATCGCGACTGCTAATACCAAGCTAGTATGACCAGTCAGGGTTGTGAGTTCGCTTCGACTATCCATATCCCACACTTTTAGGGTGTAATCCTCTGAAGAGGAAATTGCTGTTTTACCGTCTGGTGCGATCGCCACTGCTGTTACCGACTCAGTATGATCGGTGAAAGTTCTGATTTCTCTGCGGCTGTCGATGTCCCAGACTTTTAGGGTGTGATCGGATGAAGCCGAAACCGCTGTTTTTCCGTTGGGTGCGATCGCCACTGCCAATACCCACTCAGTATGACCTGGGAGAGTTCTGATTTCCTTGGCACTGTTCATGTCCCAGACTTTTAGGGTATGATCCCTGGAAGCCGAAACCACTGTTTTTCCGTCTAGTGCGATCGCAAATGCTTCTACCAACTCAGTATGACAGCAGAGAGTTTTGAGCAAGGTGCCACTGTCGATATCCCAGACTTTTAGGGCGCGAGACCATGAAGCCGAAACTGCTGTTTTTCCGTCTGGTGCGATCGCGAATGCTTTTACCCCGTAATTATTACCGATAAGAGTTTTGAATTCGTTCTCGCTGTCGATTTCCCAGACTATTAGGGTGTGATCCCGTGAAGCGAAAACTACTGTTTTGCCGTCTGGTGCGATCGCGACTGCTGTTACCCTGTCAGGATAATCGCTGAAAGTTTTGAGTTCATTCCCGTTGTCGATGTCCCAGACTTTTAGGGTATTATCTTTTGAAGCCGAAACCGCTGTGAGGCCATCCGATGTGATCGAAACTGCAAATACCTCACGAGTATGACCCGTAAGGGTTTTGAGCAAAGTTCCGCTATTGATGTCCCAGACTTTTAGTGTGTTATCCTCGGAAGCCGAAACTGCTGTTTTTCCATCTGGTGCGATCGCGACTGCACGTACCCAGTCAGTATGACCAGTAAGGGTTTTGAGCAAAGTTCCGCTGTGGATGTCCCAGACTTTTAGGGTTTTATCCCATGAAGCTGAAACCGCTCTTTTTCCGTCTGGTGCGATCGCCACTGCTGTTACTGGGCTAGTATGACCGACAAGCGTCCGCAGACACCCTTCTCCCGGCCGCTCTAAATTAGCCCTCAAAGGGCGCAGCCAAGGACTATTTTTCGACTGCTTAGCCTGTTCCACGATCCCCTGAATCTCAGGCATTTCAAAATCCACCAACCTCCCCCACAAATGCCCTGCAAGTTGCGTTTTATCCCTTTCCAAAACGTGCGCCGACTTCCGAATTGCCCCTTGAATCAACCCCAAACTTTCCCCTTGCCCCTCCGACAACAAAACATCAGAAACCCTCGCCAAATCGTAATCCTCAATTAACGCTTGAACCCCCACCGCATCCAACTTCGCCTCAATAAAATCAAAATCCGTCAACAACTGATGCAGCCGTTCCCCTTGAACACACTCCGCCAAATGCCCCGGCAGAGTTTCCAAAGCATAAAGCCGCTTTTTCGGCGACAATTTCCCCAACCGTTCTTTAAACTTACCCATCCCCGTACAAATCCTCCCACAAATTATCAGAAATCGCCGTTTCAATATCCCGCAGCGACACCCCAGCCTTCTGCACAACATCTTTTCGGTGCAGAAATCTTTGGAAACTCGCGTGATAGATACTGTAATCGGGAGGACTATCACCGCTACGCCGCAGAAACTGTTCCCAATCATCGAGAACTTCCTGCACATCCAAAGCATCTTCCTCAGCAAAATCCGCCAAAATATCGCAGCAAACCGGCTTGCGAGTTTTCGTCAACAAATAAATCACCTTCAACTTCCGGCGGCGCAATTCTTTATCCCTAACTGCCATTTCCATCCGCCCCCAATGCTTCTCATAATATCCCTCCAACTCCCTCGGCAAATCTTGCAAATTCACATCGCTGTACTTGCCGCTATCGATATCATTCAGCACGTAGCGCAGGTACATAAAGTTATTCTGGCTTTTTTCTGCCACCGCCGCCACAAACTGTTCGTGCTGCAAATTTTGACGGTTAATCCAACTCTGAATTGATGCGCTGTTGCTGGTGCGTTTGTCAATATAAACCTTGACATCCGCCAAACTTTCTGCACTGTACTGCATCAAATCAAAAACCTGATGATTTGGCAAAGGCAGAGTTTTCGGCTGCTTGGAAACAATAAAATAAACATTATCGGGCAAAGTATCCGGCAAATACAAAACATTGCTACCCCGCCCCTGCAAACTGAGATCGACTTCATCCAGGGCATCCACTACCACAATCAACTTTTTGCCGCCCAATTTAGCGCTGACTTCCCCCAACAATCGACTCAGAAAGTTGCCATCTCTGCTCGCATTTTCCGGCATTTGCGGATAATTTAGTTGAAAGCCTCGAATTAACTGAGTGCAGGCATTTTCCAGGAATTGTTCTGCCCGAACAATCCCTTGAGATTGCGAGTTAAAATGGGCAACGCAGCGCCGCTTCAGCAGCAGCACTAACTTCGCCATAATTGAACTTTTCCCGACTCCCGGATCTGCTTCTAAAACAAAATAGCCTTTGCGATTGTTCTGCAAAAATTCGGCAATTGCTGCAAACACAAATTGGCGGCCGGTAAAGTCTTGAGTCCGGTCTTTAATAATCGTTTCGCACTCGTAGGGAAGCGGCAATCTGGGCGTATCAGTATCAACAAATCGTTGCAGCAAGTTCTGAATTTGCGCCAAATCGTCGCGAATACCAATTTCCATCGCCTCCAATTTTACCATCACTTGACAAATCTGCTGCTGCGTCGCCAAACTCTCCAATTTTTGCAGAATTTCCCCATTTTTCAGCCCCAAATCCTTGAGCTCGACTAACGCAATTTGGTGCAAATTCAACAGCATCGCGGCAAACTTTTCTCCTCCCTTCGCCGCATCCTGTTTCAGCACTTCGCGGTAGGCTTTCGGGAATGTTGTATACAGCTTTTTCGCCACAAATTCCACAATTGCCGCATCGAAGGATTTGCCCTCGCTGCGGGCAAATTCCTGCAGGAAACTTGCCCAATCTTCCGGTGTCAATCCCGTGACGCGATCGAACTCTTCGACATCCGCAGAAAAAATCTTGGTTAGCTGGTCTTCGGAAATCTGCAAACCCCTTGACAAGTCGGCTGTATTCGTGTTAATATCCAGCCAGTATTTGGGAATTTTTTGGGCTAATTTATTTAAAGCCTGTTCTGGAGAAGGCAAATTTTTGCTAAGGGCGATCGCCTTTAATTCCTCCGACTCCGCCACACCCTTGAGAATATAGCCGATCGCCTCACCCGCCACCTTAATCAAATCGTGATTGTCCAGAATCTTCGGATTTTTCGCCAATTTTTCCGCCATCCGATTTCCCAAGTCATTCGCCACGATATTCCCCGCAATACCACCAGCGATCGCAGCTAAGATAGAAACTCCCCCAAGTGCGATCGGGCCACCCATCATACCCGCTGCTGCTTGAGTTGCCGGATTGGCGATCGCATTAGAAATAAGCTGCCCCACAGCCATCACCGCACTGCATCCAACTACCCGAACTTTAGTATTAGCTAAATCTACTAACGGCATTTTAAATAATTCCCATACTTTGCAGTAGTTTAGCGCGGCGAGATAATTAAATACAAGGTTAATTAATCCGATTAACAAGAGAGACTTTGAATGCTCTTGTCCCCCCCCGACTATCAGGAGGACACTGGGGGATATCCAGGTTTTCAACTGAAGACTGAAACCTCTATATCTCTCGTTTATATCTAAGTCTAGATCCCCCTAAATCCCCCTTAATAAGGGGGACTTTGAGAATGCTCTTGTCCCCCATTGTAGGGGCTGTGCCCCGTGCCGGCCCTCTTGGTTGGGGGGATCTCCTGATTCTCAACCCCTAGCACCCCTCCCGTTAACCGATTTGTAAACTTTTTTATAGATCCGAGCGCCCTGCTTTTTTTTGACGGATAATATGAGTTTATTAATTTTTTAACTCTAGCGATCGCCCACAAAAAAATTTACTTTTCTTTACAAAGTAGCAACGAAAAAACAGAGCCCCAGGCAAGAATTTCGTTACAGACTTTAAATGCGGCGCGCGATCGACTAGAGTAAAAAAAATGGCTTTATCCGTTTATTCATCGCAAAGGAAACAAAGCTCATGGTTCAACGCGGTTCGACAGTCCGGATTCTTCGCAAAGAATCCTTCTGGTATCAAGAAGTGGGCACCGTTGCTACGGTAGACCAAAGCGGCATTAAATACCCTGTTATCGTTCGCTTTAACACCGTAAATTATGCAGGCGTCAACACCAACAACTTCGCCCAAAGCGAAGTAGTGGAAGTGGCAGCCCCCAAAGCAAAAGCGAAAGCATCGACTCCAGCAGCTTCCGGCGGCAAGCAAACCACCGTAGAGCCGAAAACTCGGAAAACAGGCAGCGGAGCAACCCCCCAGCAGCCGAAAACTACCACCGGCAGCAAGCCTGGTGCAGAAGTTCCCGGCAGCGTCGAAGGTTCGCCAAATCAAGGAACAGAACAACGCTAATTGTGCCAGAACTGCCAGAAGTTGAAACTATTTGCCGGGGTTTGAACCAACTTACCCTCGATCGAGAAATTTTGGGCGGAGACGTGCTGTTAAATAGCTCGATCGCCCGCTCAATCTCTGCGACCGACTTTTTGACAAAACTCAAAGGAAAGTCGATCGCATCTTGGTATCGGCGCGGCAAATACCTCCTGGCAGAACTATCTCAATGTAGGGGCGGTGGATGGTGCGGGCCCGCCCTCATCCCCGCGCCCACTCTTCCTTCTTCCTTCTTCCCTCTTCCTTCTTCCTTCTTCCTTCCCTCAAAAGCCGGCTGGTTGGGGGTTCACCTGCGGATGACCGGACAATTGCTGTGGGTGAACGAATCCGAACCCCTGCCAAAACACGCGCGAGTCCGGCTATTTTTTGAAGGAAACCGAGAACTGCGGTTTGTAGATCAGCGCACCTTCGGGCAAATGTGGTACGTGCCTGCAGAAACAGAAGTGGAAAGCACAGTTACCGGCCTCAAACTCCTAGGCCCGGAACCGTTTTCAGAGGAATTTACCACAGAATATTTCGCCCGCAAGCTGCACCGACGGGCGCGACCAATTAAAACAGCATTGCTAGACCAGTCACTGGTAGCGGGTTTGGGCAATATTTACGCAGATGAAACTTTGTTCTTGGCGGGAGTGATGCCGACAACTCTGTGCGCCGATTTGACAGCGCCGCAAATTGAGCGCATCCATACAGCTATTATTCAAGTTTTACAGCAGGCGATCGCAAACGGCGGCACCACTTTCAGTAATTTTCTCAACGTCCAAGGTGTAAACGGCAACTACGGCGGTGTCGCTTGGGTGTACAACAGATCCGGTCAACCCTGCCGCACTTGCTCTACAACCATTGAAAAGATAAAATTAGCAGGGCGATCGACTCATTTTTGCCCCGCCTGCCAGAAATAATAATTTCGGCAACAGATTTTGTATCATACCAATGGAATAAAGTAGTGCTAGATATTACCCCCCCTCCCGCGGGGGGGCTAAGACTTCATCCATAGCACATAGGTCAGAAAAATGGTATCAGATTCGATCGATATACCCAATCTCAGCTTCCGACTCTTCAGTCTGCGAAGGCAGACTTCGTTCGTGTAGTTGCGGTTTCAACCGCCGACTCAACTCAATCAACCACCAATTCTTTTAACTGGTATTAAAGCCAAATCCGACTTAAAATTTGTATACTTTTATAAACTAAACAGAGCAAGTCATGGCAATCAAAAAAGGTAGCACCGTCCGCGCAATTCGCGAAAAATTGGAAAACAGCCTAGAAGCCACAGCCAGCGATCCGCGCTTTTCCTCCTATCTATTTGAAACAAAAGGCGAAGTAATGGATATTCGCGGCGACTACGCCTTCGTCAAATTCGGCAAAGTCCCCACCCCGAATATTTGGCTGCGCCTAGACCAACTCGAAGATTTTAACTAATCGATAGAAACGAAACATCACTGTTTTGAATTTAACCTAGGGTGCGCCCGCGCACCTTATTGTCATATAACGTAGAGTACAAAACCTGCGCCCGATCGCCATTAAACTAATTCTTAAAAGCAGCTTTTATGGATTCGGGAAAACAGGTTTGGCAAAGTATTGAGGAAGCTAGATCGATCCTAAAAACTCCTCCTTCGAGCAATAATTAAGTTGACATCGGTTAGTAGTGCGGACTTAAGTCCGCACTACTAACCGTTTTTATTATGGTAATCGACCGGACAGGATATTTATCTATTATATTGCATACATCTGCCTCCTTCTGCGCTGCATCTGCCTTGCATCTGCCGTCTTGCTATCGATCGCAGATGTATGCAATCTTGTCTGATATATTTTAATAAGTTTAATAAATAAAATCGATAACATAAAATAATTAAAGTGCGTGGAAAATCATCTAAAAGTTCCCATTGCTCCCAAGGGTGTATAAAATCATACTTAAAGTAGGTCGATCGAGAATTAGCAAAAACTAGAGAAAAGCCGATCGGCTACATTGAAACAAACTTTAAGAGAGGCGCTCCGAACAGGACATTCGATCGCAAAGCCCAGGAAACCATCGATCGAGTTTGCAGTCATAATAAAAGGGTGACAATTAGAACCGAAGGCGATCGGAAAAAAATGTCACAATTAGTTAAGACGCTGCCAGCCCTCGGGCCGTCAAACCCCGTTTCTCGCTGCCGCTTTCGGATCTTCCCTGATGCGATCGGTTTGAGCAGCCGGGTTTATACGTAAGTCTTGCGAGTAAAATTCTTAATAATTGACAATCTATGCAGCACCAAATCACCGATCGCCCGCTTTGTAGGTAAATATACTGAAATTAAGATGCTGGCTCGACAACCTCCAAATCTACAAAAAAATACGGAAATGCAGCATCAGTCGCTGCTAAGTGCTAGGAGAAACAGGAAAGTTTATCGTTTGCCTTTTTGATTTACCAGGCTCAAATTGCATAGCGATATGGGGATGACATCTGCCTCGATACCAAACCGCAAAACAACTAAAAAAATAGCATTATGTTTCATCAATACCTGTATCAAGAAGTAAGCAACCTGCGCGAAAAGCTAGCTCACCTAGAAAGAGAAATGCAGTCTCAAACCTGGTTCAAAAAGCTGCAAGCGCTGATGGGAGTCATTAGCAAAATTCGCGAATCCCTAGACTTAGACACAATATTCAAAATCACAGCCACCGAAGTCCGGCAACTCCTAAATGCCGATCGAGTCGCCGTCTACCGCTTCCTTCCAGAATCCCAATGGAACGACGGCGAAGTAGTCTCCGAAGACGTACTTCCCCAATACAGCCCATCCCTAGGAACAAAAGTCCACGATCACTGCTTCGGCGAACAATTTGCAGCCAACTACGCCAAAGGATACGTTCAAGCAGTCACCGACATCTACAAAGCCCGGTTGAGCCCTTGTCATCTCAAAATCCTCAAGCGATTTCAAATCAGAGCAAACTTAGTCGTACCCCTACTGCAAGGGCAACATTTGTGGGGATTGCTGTGCATTCACTCCTGCGGCCAACCCCGCGAGTGGCAGGAAGACGAAATTGAATTTGCCAAACAAGTAGGCGACCATTTAGCAGTTGCAATTTATCAAGCCGAACTGCACCTGCAAACCCAGAGACAAATAGCAGAAATCGAATCGGCCCAGCACAAACTCCGCGAAAGCGAGCAAAAATATCACCAAATTCTCGACTCGATCGCCGATATGGTATTAGTCAAAGGCCCCCAATCAAAAATCGTCTGGGCAAATCAAGCATTCCGCAATTATTACGGCATGACTGAAGAGGAACTTCAAGGCATCACAGACGCACCTTTCGCCGATACCGACCATACTCTCCAGTACATCCAAGATGACGCTTTCATATTTGAAACCGGACAAACTCTGGAAATTGCCGAAGAACCGGCGACGCGCTACGACGGAGAAGTGCGGCTGTTCAGTACAGTCAAAACACCCATTCGCAATCAAGACGGCCAAATCACAATGACAGTCGGCGTCTCCCGCGACATGACGGAACGCAAACTAGCAGAAGAAGCCCTCAAAGCCAGCGAAACCAAATACCGCAGCCTGGTAGAAACCTCCCAAGACATGATTTGGTCGGTCGATGCCACAGGGCGCTACACCTTCGTCAACCCAGCAGTTAAGTACATCTACGGTTACGAACCAGAAGAAATGCTCGGTAGACCATTCTCCGATTTTGTGACACCAGAACAAAGCGAGAAAGATTTAGCAGTTTTCGCCCGCCTGCTTGCGGGAGAATCAGTTTTCCAGCACGAAAGCACCCAAATCGGCAAAGACGGCAGCATCAAACATTTGATGTTCAATGCGATCGCCCTGCACGACGCCACCGGAAACGTCCTCGGTACCACCGGTACAGCTACCGACATTACCGATCGCAAGCGCGCCGAAGCAGCATTGCAACACGCCAACGCCGAACTAGAACGCAGAGTTGAAGCCCGCACCGCCGAACTGCGCCAGACTTTTGCCGCCCTCACCGCCAGCGAAGCCAAGTTCCGGACGATCGCGGCCACCATCCCCGGAGCTCTGTTCCAATTTTGCAGCCGCGATGGAGTGTCGAGAGTAGACTACATGAGCGATGGCATCGAAGATATCAGCGGCGTCACAGCAGCAGAAATGATGCGAGACATCAATACATTCATTGCCCGCATCCACCCCGAAGACTTGGAAAGCTACATCGCTTCCGTCAACGAAGCCGTAGAAAATTCCTCCCTCTGGCACTACGAAGGGCGGTTAGTCAAGCCAAACGGCGAAATTCGCTGGTGGCAGGGCGACTCCATGCCCACCCGCAGCGAAACCGGCGAAATTGTATTTTGCGGCGTCTTATTCGACATCACCGATCGCAAAATTGCCGAAACCGCCATCCGCGAAAGCCAGCGGCAGCTCAAAGAAGCCCAGAGACTCGCCCACGTCGGGAACTGGGAACTCGACCCAGCCACCGAAACCCTCACTTGGTCAGAAGAACTTTTCCGCATCTTCGGACTCGAACCGGCCGCCTTTGCGCCCACCAGAGAAGAACAAGTCGCTCAGATCCATCCAGAAGATTTGGAATTGTGGAGGACGGAAGTAGAGCGAGGACTTGACTTCGGTATTCCCTTTGATTTTGACTACCGCTTTTACCGTCCCGACGGCACGCTGCGGCACCTCAACGCCTTGGGCCGCGCCGAAACCGATGCCAGCGGCAAGGTGGTAAAACTGTTCGGCACGGCGATCGACATTACCGATCGCAAAGCCGCCGAAGCAGCGCTGCGGCAAGCAGCAGCCGAATTAGAAGACAGAGTGAACGATCGTACCGCCGAACTTTCCCAAGCAGTCGCTCAGTTAGAACAAGAAATTGGCGATCGCAAACAGGCAGAAGCAGCCCTGCAAGTTTCCGAGCAAAACCTGCGAACCATCTTTAATAATGTCTACGACGCTATCTTAATTCACGATTTAGAAGGCAACATTATCGATGTCAACAATCGAATGTTAGAAATGTACGGAGTGACCCAGGAACAAGCAACAAAGTTATCAATTAAAAACGACTATTCAACCGACAATTCTGTCGAACAAATGGCAGAACTTTGGGAAAAAGTATTAGCCGGCAAAACAGGTCGCGTGGAATGGAAAGCCAAGCGTCCCAACGACGGTTCAACCTTTGATGCAGAAGTTGCCCTCTCCAAAATTTATCTCAACGGCAATGTTAATATCATTGCCAACGTCCGAGATATTAGCGATCGCAAACAGGCAGAAGCCGAACTCCAACGCACTCAAAACTTTATGGAATCAGTGCTCAAAACCATACCCGTAGCAGTGGTTGCCAAGGAAGCCGAAGAACTGCGATTTGTACTGTGGAACCCAGTCGCCGGAGAGTTGCTCGGTTTCAGCGCAGCAGAAGTTTTGGGCAAAAATGATTTCGACCTTTTCCCAACAGAACAAGCTCATGTTTTCACCGCCAAAGATCGAGAAGTTCTCCACAACGGGCAAACTGTAGAAATTGCCGAAGAAGAGATTGAAACGGGCAAAGGAGAATCCCGGATATTTCACACCAAGAAAACATCAATACTTGATGCTGACGGCAAACCGCAATATCTATTAGCTGTCACCGAAGACATTACCGATCGCAAACTAGCAGAAATTAGCTTGAGGCGATCGTCAGCCAAACTCAAGCAGCAAGCAGATCGAGAAAAATTGCTCAACATTCTCACCGCTCAAATCCGCAACTCCCTCGACTTCGACAGCATTATTAAAGTCGCAGTTGAGGAAATTCGCGCTTTCCTGAAGATCGATCGCTGCAATTTTGTCTGGTACCGCGACGGCGGAGAGCAGCCTTGCTGGGAAACAATTAAAGAATCTCGCCTCCCCGAACTTCCTGATTTAACAGGCTGCTATCAACCTTCAGATTTCGGTATTCTTGGAGAACAAATCTTGCGGATGGAAATACTCCGGGTGGATGATGTCGAAACACTCGCCGATACTGTGTTGAAACAAACAGTTGGAACCCTGGGCTACCAATCTGTATTAATCATCCCCATGCAGGCGCTTTCCGGGGTAATGAGTGCAATTACCTGCTGCAACAGCAGTTCTGTGCGGCCTTGGAGCGACAGCGAAGTAGAATTGTTGCAAGCGATTGCAGTTCAATTGGCGATCGCCCTCAATCAAGCCGATCTTTACACCCAAACTTGCAATAAAGCTCGCGAATTAGAGCAAACATTGGAGCAATTAACCAGCACTCAATCGCAGTTAATCCAAAGCGAAAAAATGTCATCTCTCGGTCAGCTCGTCGCAGGAGTCGCCCACGAAATCAACAACCCAGTTAACTTTATTTTTGGCAACCTCAGCCACGCTAACGAATATGCTCAAGACTTGCTGCACCTGATCGAACTTTACCAAATTCACTATCCGAATCCAGTCCAGGAAATTATAGAAGAAGTAGAAGCTATTGAACTCGATTTTCTGATGGAAGACTTGCCAAAACTGCTTTCCTCAATGAAAGTCGGTGCAGACAGAATTCAGCAAATTGTAGCATCTCTGCGAACCTTCTCCCGCATGGACGAAGCAGAAATGAAAGCAGTTAACATTCACGACGGCATAGATAGCACTCTGATGATTTTGCAGCACCGGATCAAAGCCAAACACAATCATCCAGAAATTGAAGTGATTAAAGAGTACGGTAACTTGCCGTTAGTAGAATGTTATGCCGGACAGCTAAATCAAGTATTTATGAATGTTTTGAGCAATGCTTTAGATGCTTTGGAAGAAAGGGATATGCGGCGTTCTGCTGACGAGATGCGGCAAAATCCTAGTATGATTTCTATCAAAACTGAAATGTCCAAACCCGATCGAGTGCTGATTCGGATTGCTGACAACGGGCTGGGAATACCAGAGACTGTAGGTACTCGGCTTTTCAACCCATTTTTTACCACTAAACCTGTGGGAAAAGGCACTGGAATGGGCTTGTCAATTAGCTATCAAATTGTTACCGACAGACATAACGGCTCGCTGAAATGTACTTCTACTCCCGGACAAGGTGCAGAATTTGCGATCGAGATTCCGCTCAAAGCTAGCTGTTAATTTGTTAGTTGTTAGTTTTTATTATGGGTAATCGACCGGACATGATATCAGTAGTCAGTAGGGGCGGTGCCCCCGTGCCCGCCCTCTTAGTAGTCAGTAGTCAGTAGTCAGTAGTCAGTAGTTAACAGTTAACAGCCAACAGCCAACAGCCAACAGTCAACAGTCAACAGCCAACAGTCAACAGCCAACAATCACCTGACGGTGCAACCGGAATTGATATCACTCAGTCCATAATTGCTATATTACTGATAGAAGAGCACCTGGGGCAAAAACCGGGTTTCTGACCGCAAATTTAGCATCACAACCTATATCTTTCGTTCAGAAACCCGGTTTTTAAGAGCTTGTTGAGAATGGTGCTCTTCTGTCAGATATTACCGAGATCGATCAGGATTTGTGTCACGGCGGAACTGTCCAATGGTTTAGAAAACCAATATCCCTGAGCTAATTCGCACCCTAGTTCCCGAAGCTGTGCTAACTGTTCGGCTGTCTCCACACCTTCGGCGATCGCATTTAATCCCAAATTGTGAGCTAAAGTGACGATCGCCCGCACAATCTGCAAAGGCTGACCCCCGCCGTCACCGTTTTCGATTGCCCCCAACCGACTCACAAAAGATCGATCGATCTTCAGCGTATCCAGCGGGAAGCGGTGCAAGTAACTCAAAGACGAATAGCCTGTACCGAAATCGTCGATCGACAATCGAATATTTTTAGCTTTTAATTGGGCCAGCACAATATTGGCTTTCATCACATTTTCTACGATCGCACTTTCAGTAATCTCCAATTTTAAACAGCTCGGAGCGCAGCCTGTTTCTGCCAAAATTTCATCTATCTGTTCGATTAAATTCGGCAAACCTAACTGTTTCGGAGAAAGATTGACGCTCATTGTTAATTGCGAAGGATCGACAATTGGTAATTGGTAATTGGGCATCGGGCATCGGGCATCGGGCATCGGGCATTGGGCATTGGGAATTGGGAATTGGGCATTGGGAATTGGGAATTGGGCATTGGGAATTGGGCATTGGGAATTGGGCATTGGGAATTGGGCATTGGGAATTGGGCATTGGGAATTGGGCATTGGGAATTGGGAATTGGGCATTGGGAATTGGGAATTGGGCATTGGGAATTGCCGAACTTCCTGCTTCGCTGTATCAGTTAAATCCGTTAAATCCCGTACATTGCTCGTTGCCGAACTTCCATTTCTCTTCGCGATCAACATTTCTTGCCAAACGCGCAGTTGACGGCAAGCTTCCCGCAGCACCCAAGCTCCCAGAGGCACGATCAAACCAGTTTCCTCAGCTACAGGAATAAAACTAGACGGCGGCACTAAACCCCGAACCGGGTGCTGCCAGCGCACCAAAGCCTCAAAACCCTCGATCGCACCGCTGGCGATCGAAACAATCGGTTGGTAGTGCAAAATAAAGTGCGAACATTCATGCTTGCTCGAACCTAATTCCTCCTTGCCAAAAATAGCCAACCGCAGGTCATTTTCTAACTGCAACAGCGACATAGTTTGCTCGTGCATCGCCAAATTAAACACCTCGTGGCGGGCCTTGCCCAAAGCTTTAGCGCGGTACATAGCAATGTCAGCATCGCGCAGGAATTCTTCCGGGTGAGCGTACAGATTCGATTTGCCTCTGGCGTCGGCTGCTGCGACTTCGCCTCCACTGAAAACAATACCAATACTAGCGGTGGTAAATACTTCGTGCCCTTCGATATGAAACGGCTTCGTCAATTCTGCTTGTATTCTGTTAGCTGCTTGGGTGGCATCGCTGAGGCTCTGAATGTGGTCTAGCAGGATGGTGAATTCGTCTCCCCCCAGCCGGGCGACGGTATCAGAAGCCCGCACGCAGGTTAGCAGCCTGTCTGCGAGGGCAACTAGCAGTTTATCCCCAAGAATGTGTCCTAAAGAATCATTAACTACTTTGAAGCGGTCTAAATCTAGGAAAAGTAAACCAAATTTGTAATCGGGGGACTGATTCGATCGCCGGATAGCTTGTCCCAGCCTGTCGATGAACAAAAGGCGGTTGGGCAAACCCGTCAGCGCGTCATGAAAAGCGCCGTGCAGCAGTTGCCGTTCTACTCGCTTGCGCTCGGTGACATCTCTGATCATAATTTGGGCGGCGGCGGAGCCTTGATAAGTAGCGGGAATGCCGACAACTTCAACGTCGATGATTTGTCCGTCGAGCCGCATTAGTTTTTGTTCGGCAAGCTCGATCGGCTGATTTTCTGTTTCGACTTGCCTCATGCGCTCTTGGGCTGTTTCTAGATAGTTTGGATGGACAAAATGCAATACCGGAAAGCCGATTAGCTCTGCCGGAGAACTCGCACCGAGGAGTTTTGCGCCGGCAGCATTGATGTAGGCGATTTTCCCTTGACTGTGAACGGCGATCGCTTCGGGAGATAGTTCTACTAAACGGCGGTAGCGTTCTTCACTTTCTTGCAGAGATAATATTAACTCGCAGCGCTCTTTTTCGGCTTGCTGGCGTTCAAGTTCCATTTGGTGAACCGCCAGAAATTTACCGATGCTTTGAGCCATCAATTCTATAATTTCTATTTCCTGGTACTCAAAATCTTTTTTCTTGATTTCTCGCGAGCTAAAACTCAAAGTTCCGTAAATTTTATTGTTAACAAATATTGGCGTTCCGATGTATGATTCCGACTGGCATTTTTTATAAGCTGGATGTTTTTGCATATCAATGTCTGCTCCTATATGAGAACAGGTAACAGTTTTTTTTAGTTCGATTGCCGCAGCGCAGTAAGTATCGCTGAGATTCAATTCTAAGCCGGGTACGAAATATCCAAGATTTGTTTTCGCAGCCCGTACAATAAAAATTTCATTTTTAACTTCAGCCATGATGCCGATAGAAAGTCCAAACATCAAACAGCCTGCTGTTAGATAATCGTCTACCAGTTCTTGAAAATTTTGATAGTGATAAGTTGTAATCCGGTGCAGGTGTTTGAGATTGGCGCTGAAAGCTGCTAAAACTTGAGAATTTAAAAATAATTCTTCTTCGGCTCGCTGGCGGTCGGTGATGTCTGTTTGCACTCCAATAAAATGGGTTAAGTGTCGCCGCGAGTTGTGCACCGGAGCGATCGACAGTTCGTGCCAAAAAGGAGTGCCGTCTTTCCGAAAGTTCCGCAGGATAACTTGAGCTTCTCTGCCTTCTTCAATGGCAATTCGCAATTGTTTGGCCGCGGCGGTGTCGGTGTCGTTGCCCTGCAAAAATCGGCAATTTTTCCCAATTAACTCGTCTCTGCTATAACCAGTAATCCGCTCAAAACTGGGATTGACATAAATAATCGGATTATCTGCAACCGTCGCGTCGGTGATGGCAATGCCGTTGCTGCAACTTTCGATCGCCCGTTCCATCATTTGCAAGCGCTCTTGCGATCGAATCCGATCGATCGCCGCAGCTAACACGTTGGCGATCGCTTCTACAAAATAAACGTCATCTTGGCTGAAAACTCGCTTTTGGCTGGTGTGAACCCCCAAAACGCCCCAAGCCGGCGTCGCAGAAGTGTCCGCTGGTTCTGCTTGTCCCAAAAAACTCTCCACTCCCCGATTGCCGGGAACGATGACAGTGACACCGCTCACAGCCCGGTGGTTGTGCAGCAGCGGCAACTCGCTAAAACGAGTTTCCACGCGCAAATCTTCGACGATCGTTGCTTTGCCCACTAGCAGCGTGTAACCTGCTTGCGATCGGGCAGAAGCCGCAACAGTAGCCATGCCGACGAGGCCCGGCTGCCAGCCAACCCCCGCTCGCAACTGAAAAGCATGACCCGAAGGCAACAGTTCTAACAACTGACAATAATCAACGTCCAGGGTTTGAGCAATTAACACCGCAGCTTTGTCCATCAGTGCAGACAAATCTGTTTCGGCCAAGGCCTGCTGCCCCAAGTAAGCGACGGCTGCTTGCTGGCGGGCGCGCAAGTGGATGGAGGCGAGCAATTCCTGCTCGTTAGCAGTGGCTCGCTTGCGATCGGTAATGTCGCAGAACACCGACAGCACAGCTTTTTCTGACAGCAATGTCAAATACCGCATCGAGACACTTGCCCAAAACAAGCTGCCGTCAGCTTTTTTGAGGCGGACTTCTGTCTCGCTGACTTGTCCGTTGCGGGCGAGGACATCAAGCAATTCCTGGCGTTTTTTGGGGTTGTTGTAGAGTGTTTCGGCTTTTTGGCCGTCAATCTCAAATGCTTTGAACCCGAAAGCCTGATGGCATAAATCGTTGCTATAAATAATTGTGCCATCAGCCAGACTGCTGACGATCGCAGGCATCGGAATTGAACTGGCGATCGTCAGCAGTAATTCTTTAGTTGCTTGCAGTTGTGGGTACAACTCTGGTTTGGCGGCCGAACCCTGACAGTGTTCACCATTTTCAGGGATAAAACTTTCCATTTTTTAATTGATCCATTTCTGCGGACAAATTTAAATTTGCGGTAACTAACGATTTCAGATGCAGAGGACGATCGACAGTACCCCCCCGGCACATTAATTTTAACCAGAACAATGCAAGTCAACGCCCAAAAAATTCTCGGCTGGAGTTTAAGCAGCGCCCCAGCCTCCGAGAAGATATCTCTTTAGTATGAAAGTCTACTGTTTTTAAAGTTGCGTTAAGTTTTTATAAGAGCGGGTGCTTTGCCAAATATGTAGCGCCAGCGCCTAATCTAAAAAGTAATGTCACCTGCAAACAACTACCCAACACAATCCCGAGAGAGAACACAAATGCTTGAATCTTACCGCCACAACGCTGCCCAACGGGCCGCACTGGGAATTCCACCGCTGCCGCTAGATGCCCAGCAAACCTCAGAACTCTGCGAATTGCTCAAAAATCCGCCGCCTGGGGAAGAAGAAGCCTTAGTAGAATTATTGCGCGATCGCGTGCCCCCCGGAGTAGACAGCGCCGCCTACGTCAAAGCAGGTTTTTTAACCGGCATTGCCAAGGGCGAAATCCACAGCCCCCTAATTGCTCCCAAATGGGCCGTTTACCTGCTGGGGACAATGATGGGCGGTTACAACGTCCAATCTTTAATCGATTTACTCCATCCTACTGCCGAAATCGCCATTCCCGCCACCGCAGCCCGGGCCTTGAGCAAAACCCTGCTGGTATTCGACGCTTTCCACGACATTCTCGCCCTGTCGGATACCAATCCCTACGCCAAACAAGTCATAGATTCTTGGGCTGCTGCCGAGTGGTTTACCGGCCGGCCCCAACTAGCCGAAGCCATTACCGTTACAGTCTTCAAAGTACCCGGAGAAACGAATACCGACGACTTGTCGCCGGCACCTCATGCTACCACGCGGCCGGACATTCCCCTGCACGCTTTGGCGATGCTGGAAAGTAAAATGCCCCAAGCGCTGGAAACCATTGCCCAATTGAAGCAAAAAGGCCATCCCGTCGCCTACGTCGGCGATGTTGTCGGCACCGGTTCCTCGCGCAAATCAGCGATTAACTCAGTGCTGTGGCACATCGGTAACGATATTCCCTTTGTACCCAACAAGCGTAACGGCGGATATATTTTGGGAAGTGCGATCGCCCCGATTTTCTTCAATACCGCTGAAGATTCCGGCGCATTGCCGATCGAATGCGATGTCAGCAAAATGGAAACCGGAATGGTAATTACCATCCATCCCTACAAAGGAGAAATCACCAACGAAGCCGGAGAAATCATCTCCACCTTCACCCTCAAACCCGACACAATCACAGACGAAGTTCGCGCAGGCGGCCGCATTCCCCTATTAATCGGACGCACCTTAACCGACAAAACCCGCGCAGCTTTAGGACTAGGAATCAGCCCGATTTTCACCCGCCCGACTATTCCTGCAGATACCGGAAAAGGCTTCACTTTAGCACAGAAAATGGTAGGGAAAGCCTGCGGTTTAGCCGGCGTGCGTCCCGGTACATCTTGCGAACCGTTAATGACCACAGTCGGCTCCCAAGACACCACCGGGCCCATGACTCGCGACGAATTAAAAGAACTTGCTTGTTTGGGATTTAGCGCCGATTTGGTAATTCAAAGTTTCTGCCACACCGCCGCCTATCCAAAACCTGTTGATGTCAAAACTCACCACGAATTGCCCGATTTCATGGCACAGCGGGCGGGCATAGCTTTGCGTCCCGGAGACGGCATTATTCACTCCTGGCTGAACCGGATGTTATTGCCAGATACAGTGGGAACCGGCGGCGATTCTCACACACGTTTTCCTTTAGGAATTTCCTTTCCTGCGGGTTCGGGATTGGTGGCATTTGCTGCCGCCTTGGGCGTGATGCCTTTGGATATGCCGGAATCGGTTTTAGTGCGGTTCAAGGGTAAATTGCAGCCGGGAGTAACCCTGCGGGATGTGGTGAATGCAATTCCCTATGTAGCAATTCAAAAAGGTTTGCTGACAGTCTCGAAACAGAATAAGAAAAACGTCTTTTCCGGGCGGATTATGGAAATAGAAGGTTTGCCCGATTTAAAGGTCGAGCAGGCGTTTGAATTGACCGATGCCTCGGCCGAGCGTTCCTGCGCCGGATGCACGATTAAATTGAGCCCGGAGACTGTTTCTGAGTACATTCGCTCAAACATCGCGCTGCTAAAAAACATGGTAGCGCGGGGCTATGAAGATGCGCGGACGATGATGCGCCGGGTGGCGAAGATGGAGGAATGGCTGGCGAATCCGGTGCTGCTAGAAGCTGATGCTGATGCCGAGTATGTTGAAATCATCGAGATCGATCTCAACGAGATTACTGAACCCATTGTGGCTGCTCCGAATGACCCGGATAATGTTAAGTTGTTGAGTGAGGTTGCGGGCGATCGGGTTGACGAAGTATTTGTCGGTTCCTGCATGACAAATATCGGCCACTACCGCGCCACTGCAAAGGTACTCGAAGGTGCAGGGGAAGTCAAAACTCGCCTGTGGATTTGTCCGCCAACTCGGATGGACGAACAGCAACTGAAAGAAGAAGGTTATTACAGCATTTTTGGAGCGGCTGGAGCGCGGACGGAAATGCCGGGATGCAGTCTTTGTATGGGAAATCAAGCGCGAGTAAAAGATGCAACAACGGTTTTTTCAACTTCGACTCGTAACTTCAACAACCGGATGGGCAAAGATGCACAAGTTTATCTCGGTTCGGCAGAATTGGCAGCAGTTTGTTCGCTGTTAGGGATCATTCCCACAGTCCAAGAATACCAGGAAATTGTGGCGAAGAAAATCAATCCTTTTGCTGGCGATTTGTATCGGTATTTGAATTTCGATCAAATTGCTGGTTTTGAGGATGAAGGGCGAGTGATTGCTTTGGAAGATATGCCTCGGATTGAGGAACTTTTGGGAATTCCCGACGGTGTGTTGAGCAAGTAATTCGATCGCATCTTAGCGAGACAGTGATTTGATATTACCGCAGATGAACGCAGATGAATCTTATCTGCGTACATCTGCGTACATCTGCTGACATCTGCGGTTCAGAAAAATCCCAGAATCAGGATGAATCATTCTCGCCTCTTGTTTACAATATAAGTAGAGGCGAGTTCGATCGCCAATCTCTAATTCCCATCCAGGATATCGACCTAGGAATTCCTATAAATCCGATTGAGGAGAAAAAAAGTATGTCTGAACGAGCTTTAATCACTGAAAACCCAGAGACACCAACTTCAGCGCCAGAAAATCGCATTGGTAATGAAATGGTAGAGTTTCTCAGTGTAATTCAGCAAACTCCGAGAGAATATTGGCCTAATTTGCTTAAAATGATGAGGTTATTTCTGGAAACGGTGACAGTAAAGCCAGCCTTGTCCGAGCCTCCCCAGACATCGGAGAAAATAGACATTACTAAACTGTCGCTGGAGGAGCGGATACAAAGAAATCAAGGTGCAATTGCATTATTGCGATCGTGGCGAGAAGAGGATAACGAACAAGAGCAAAAAGAAACTGCGGAATATCTTGAACAAGTGATAAATGAAGATCGGATGTCTAATCGACCATTGTTTCCATGAGCAGAATAATTATTTTGGATTCTGGCCCATTAGGAATGGTAACAAACCCTCAAGCCAAACCTCCTTATTTGGAATGCCAACTTTGGCTAGACTCTTTACTACAAAATGGCGAAATGGTAATCCTGCCTGAAATTGCTGACTATGAGGTGCGGCGAGAATTGATTCGAGCGGGAAAAGAGAGAGGTATCAGAAAACTTGACCTATTCAAGAATGTCCTTACATACCGTCCTTTGACTTCGGAGGTAATGCTTTTAGCGGCTCAGTTGTGGGCGGATGCACGAAAGAGAGGAAAGCCAACGGCACACCCCTATGCACTTGACGGGGATGTGATTTTGGCGGCTCAAGCAATATTGGAGGCAAGTGAAGGCAATGAGGTGGTAATTGCTACAACAAATGTGGGGCATTTATCGCAATTTGTTGATGCTCGCGAATGGCGGCTAATTCAGTAATGTTTAAATCGATCGCACTTACAGACTTGCCCGCTCCCTGATATACTGTCAACTATAGATATTTTTACATACACCGTTAGCGAGATCGACAGCATGGTGGAAACAGCGGACACAATCGAAAAAACGGACGATCGCGCCCAAACCCGGTTTTGGGGTAAAGTTACAGTCATAGACGCGGGCGATCGTTACAAGATAAATCGCATCGAAGTCAAACCGGGGCATCACATCAGCACCCAAATGCACTATCACCGCAGCGAACATTGGGTAGTCGTCTCCGGTACCGCTAAAGTTATCTGCGATGACAAAGAAACAATTCTCATGCAGAAACAGTCAACCTACGTTCCCATGAATACTGCTCACCGCGTGGAAAACCCCGGCGTGATTCCCTTGGTGATGATTGAAATCCAAAATGGCGAGTACCTCGGCGATGATGACATTATCCGCTTCGCCCAAGATGCTGACGAGGAAGATTGATCCGACATCAAAATTTGAAGCAATCGCAGATGTCCTATCAATTTCGGTTGCACCGTCAGGTGATTGTTGACTGTTGACTGTTGACTGTTGACTGTTGACTGTTGATTGTTGACTGTTGACTGTTGACTCGATTTTATTATTCCTATGCAACCGGAAACGATGTCAGGGAAAAGCGCCGCGCACCGGACAATCACCCGCGCGGCGACAGGAAACGAGATAAATCCTACAATTATAACTGTAGGGGCCATTTCGGAAATGGCCCCTACAGGATAATATTAAGCTTGTTAAAAACGAGCATCTGATTTAGCAATTGGCGATCGTCCTACGGCAAAGCAGCATTTTTTAAATCAACATTGACCATATTTGCATCCATTAAATTAGCACCGGTCAAGTCGGAACCGTTCAAATTTGCACCAGTTAAATTAGCACCGGTCAAATTTGCATCCCGCAAGTTAACTCCCTGTACGTCGATTCCCGACAAACTGCCGCCTCTGAGGCTGACATTAGCTAAGTTAGCTACAGACTGGCGAGCATTTCTCATATTGGCCCCAGCCAAATCGGCACCTTCTAAATTAGCGCCGACTAAATTAGCGCTGCTGAGGTTGGTGTTTTTCAAACTGGCAATTACTAAACCCGCCAGAGTCAGGTTAGCCCTGGTTAAATCTGCCCCCTCCAAATTTACCCCGTGCATTCTCGCCGCAATTAAACTCGCACCTTGCAATTTAGCTTGTTTCAGATTGGCTTCGTTCAGCTTAGCTTCGTTGAGATTCGCACCCTTCAAGTTCGCACCGCTCAAATCTGCTCCGCTCAAATCTGCTCCGCTGAGATTGACACCAGCAAGTTGGGCTCCTGTCAAGTCACATTTGCTACATTCTTTAGTTTCTAATAGTTGTTTGACTTGTGATACGTTTTCTGCCTTGACTCCAGAAGCAAAACCGATCGCAATTAGCAGCGCTGTTGTTGTTGTTAAAATTCCAAATTTCATATACTCACCCTCGGCGATATCTCTCTCTATCTCATAATATCCCACATTTTTTTAGAGGGTTGTGCGATCGGTCTCTTCGATAAACTGTGACAATCATCACCCTGTTATACACAAAAGATGATAAAATAATTGACGTTTCAATTCCTCAAAATTATTGTAAACAATTATTGCTTTTTCAGGAACCAAAAGGGAAAGGATTGCGTCGGTTCTAGACGGACACCAGTGATGTTGTTCTGAGCAAAAGTATAGTCCTTATCCTGCCAAAGAGGGATGAAAGGTACATCTCTAGCCAGTATGTCCTGGATTTCGCCAAACAAAGCTTTGCGGGTTTGGGGGTTTGGTTCCTTGCGCTGCTTGTCGATCAGTTTATTTACCCGATCGTTATAATAAAACGAACCTTGCCCCTGACTTGCGCCTTTTTCGCACCCGCCGGCGGCCGAACCCGCCGCACAATCCAAAAACGGCTGAATGTAATTGTCAGCATCAAAAAAGTCGGCGTACCAATCCACCAAAACCGCAGGATAAATCCCCTTCTCTATATTTTGGAACAAAGTCGGAGATTCAACGCTGTTAACTTCTACCTGCATTATCCCGTCCATTTTGAGTTTGGCTAGCGCCTCGATGGTACTCGCCACTAACGCTCGTTTTGTGGAAGCCGAAGGATACCAAATTTGCAAAATCAGCGGATTGGCGGCCGAATATCCCGCTTTCGTTAACAATTCCTTGGCTTTTGCGGTGTTCGCGTCGCCGTACATTTCTTTAAACACGGGCTTGTTAACGTCGAAGGTTGTGGGAATCAGACTGTACAGCGGCTGCGCTTGTCCCCGCAGTACGCGATCGTTAATCAGCGGGCGATCCATCGCCGCCGCGATCGCCTGTCGGACTTCTAACTTGTCCAGCGGTGGAGACTTGATATTCAGCGTCATATAACTGACTGTACTGCTTTCCCCGGCGATTTCCTGCCATTTCCCTTTTTTGGCTTTTTCCTCCAAGCTGCGAATTTGGTCTGCATCCAGAGACAAATAAGCCACATCGATCGCACCTGTCCGAAAAGTATTGAACAAATTTGACGAACTAGAAAGCAGCAACAAATCAATTCCTGAATTAACAGGTTTTTCTCCCCAATACTTATCAAATGTGTCAAACTTCAGAGAATCGCTACCGTACTTCGCCAGTTTGTAGCGTCCAGTTCCTACAAACGTATCCGGTTTAAATTTAGCGTCCCCAATCTCGTAAGCTTTCGGAGAAATTGCACAAAGACCGGCAAATGTCAGGAGAGAAGGAAAAGCAGCAAAAGGCTTTTTGAGTTGAAAAGTTAATTCGTATTCGCCCGTCGCTTTCACCGATTCTACGGCATCGCTCAACAAGAAAGCCGGACGGCCGCCATTTTTGATAAACCGCTGCAAGGAAAATTCCATTGCTGCGGCGTTAAACGGTGTTTCGTCGTGAAAAATTACGCCTTGACGCAGGGGAATTGTATATGTCAACCCGTCTTTGCTAACTTTTGGCATTGCTGTCGCCAAGCCGGGGATTAACTCAGTAGTTTCAGACTTGTAGGTGTAGAGAGTGTCGCCCAAATTGCGGAGCAGTTGTCCTGATATAATTTCGTAAGCGTCTGCAGGGTCGATCGTCCGCAATTTCAAGGTTGTGCCAATTGTAACGCGATCGTTTTGGGGCGAATTGGGCGATCGAGAGGCCCTCTGGGAGCAGCTTGCAGTTAACAAGCAGCACAGACAGAACACAGCTATAACTTTAATCACTGAAGGTTTTATAGATATTCTCGGCTGTCGCTTGTTAATTGCCATCGTATTTTCTTGATACTCCAAATTACTCATTATATTATCAGGACTTACGCACTTTTAGAAGAGAAATCCGGTTTCTTGGTAGATACTTTGCTACTCGTTCCCACGAAAAGCCTGAAAACAAGTTAAGATTGGTTCGTTCGTAGTGTGGATTTTTTTCAAAACGAAGCATAACCTCTGTATATGGGTTCATTTTGCAGAGCCGGAGAACAAGTTAATCAACAACTAACGACTAATGACTAACGACTAACTACTAACTACTAACGACTAACGACTAACGACTAATGACGTTGGACGTTGGACTAATGACGTTGGACGTTGGACTAAGGACTAAATTCCCTTGAGGAGCGATCGCCAATCCCGACAGCGTTTCAGGTAAATGCGAGCTACCCGATCGCTCGGATTTGTCCGCAAACACTCTTCAAACAATTTTCCAGCTTCTCGGAACTCCTTGCGGTCGCACAGCAACATCGCTTCAGTATATACAGCCAAATTTTCTAGCTTTGCCGACAAAATCTCCGGAGGATCGGCATCAAATACCTCATAAACTGTGACATATTGAGATTTTCCTTTAACCTGTACTTTATCCACAATTCTAATAGCATAATCAGCCGGATTTCGCAACCTTTCCAAAGTTTGCTGAGAAATCAACAGAGATACGCCGTAATCTTTAGTCAAGCCTTCAATCCGAGATGCCAAATTAACAGCATCGCTAATCACAGTGCTGTCCATGCGGTTTATGCCGCCGACTGTCCCCAGCATCAAAGAACCCGAATTGATACCAATGCCAACTTTAATCGGGATGTAGCCGACAAGTTGACGGTGCTCGTTGTAATCAGTCAGAATGTTTAGCATCGCAATACCAGCTTTCACTGCATCATCTGCAAAGTCGCTAAACAAAGCCATAATTGCATCGCCGATGTATTTGTCAATAAATCCGTTATGCCTAGTAATCGCCGGCTCCATCCGCGACAGGTAAGCATTGATAAAATTAAAATTTTCTTGCGGTGTCATAGTTTCCGAAAGCTTCGTGAAGTCGCGGATATCGGCAAACAGCACCGACATTTCCTGCTGCACTTGGTCGCCTAAATTGACATCAATAATACTTTCGTATCCCAATATATTCAAAAATTGATGCGGCACAAATCGCCCGTAGGCATCAGTTATTTCTGATTCCGCATCCAGGGCTTTTTCCAAATCCTGATTGAGATCGAAGAGTTTTTTTATAAAATTATGGCGGTCTGCTTCAGCTTGTTTGCGTTCCGCGATATGTTGAAAAACTGCGATCGCAAAAGCAACTTTTCCACCGTCAAAAATTGGCGTTCCCCAAATTTCCAGGGGAATTTTCCGATCGGGTTGATGGATTTCGATATCGTCAGCCGTCGCGCTTTCCCCCCTCAAAGCTCGGACAAGCGGCAAATTCTCATAAGGGTAAATAGTATCAGTTCCCGCGATATAAATTTGATAAGTTTCTGACAAATTCTCAACTGCATTTAACGGCAAAACCCCTTGACCGAGTAACTGCTGTCCGGCGTTATTGATGTAGTAAGGTATGCCTTGAGAATCGAGCACGGCAACGCCTAGCGGAATCGCTTCCAGAAATTGAGCCAGCTTAATTTCGCCTTCCCGCACGGCCTCCAGTGCCCGATCGCGCAACTGGGTTTCAACCGTATCGGAATGTTCGGCAGTAGTTTCCAGCAATATTTCTAGATCCGCTTTTTCTTCCTTCAAGTCTTCCACTTGCTGGCGCAATCTTTCTATCTCTAAAAGTAGCTGTTCTCTTGATAGTTGTTCTTCCAGCATAACCCGAGAATCTGCGCCTCGACTAACAGAAAAGTATTCGACAGCCTGCACCATAAAAGTTATCGCGTGTTTATACTAATTCCAACTGCAAACTAGGCATCAGGCGCTGCAAATTTTTCAAAGATTTACCTTGCCAAGCTATGCGTTGAGAGCCTTGTACTGCTATTTGCACCCGACCTTTTTTGCGAACCTCGATAATGAACTTCGACAGCATATTGATGCCAGAACTGTTCAAAAATTCTAACTGCTGCAAATTGAGAGTAATTTTTGTCGGTTCCCCGGCTACCTCGGTTAGCAACTGTGTTATCGGCGCGTACTCGGCAGGCCCGCTCAGCCTGAGAGAGCCAACAAAACTCACGGTTGCCGTTGCTGGATCGTAGCAGATTTGGTAATCTTCTGTCTTAATTTCCATTGTCGCAAAAAGTCCCTAAGATATTATCGATCGCCCTGCTAGACCTATACTGTTAATTGCACCATAGTTGTCACCGAAATTACTTCCGGGTGTGTTTGCACGGTCTGGAACTTCCAGCCTATTTTGGCGCTATAATCGTTGAGCATGGTCAGCAAGCCCAATCTAGAATCAGTACAGTTGTCGCCAGCAGCATTTTGTTCCAACTGCTGAATGTAAAGCTCGCTCGGCTCAAAGGCCAGCAAGTGCTGAATGTAAGCCTGAAACTCGCCCACAGCTTGCGGGTGGATGCTGTTAGCAACTGAGAAAATCAGTCTGGAGTTCTCTAGTTGCAGTTTAATGTCGATCGGGTAATCGGAAGTTTCATCATTAAACTTCATCGCATTCTCCAATAACTCGTTAGCAATGTAGCTGACAGCGCTTTTGATTTCAACTTGTCGGTCAATTGTCGATGGATCGTCTTCGTTTCCAGGAAAAAAACTCGTCAAGTAGTCAGCCAGAAAATCCGCCGACAAACCGTTGTTCCGCCACCGCTGCTTCAGGGGAATAGAACTAGGCGAAAAACCAATTATTAAGTATTCTTGGCAGGGGGCTTGATCGATGAAATCGCCGAAAGTCTGAATCATATTATTTGTTAGTTGTTATTTGTTAATTGTTATTGGTTAATTGTTGGTTGTTATTGGTTATTGGTTAATTGTTATTGGTTAATTGTTATTGGTTAATTGTTATTGGTTAATTGTTATTGGTTAATTGTTATTGGTTAATTGTTATTGGTTATTGGTTAATTGTTATTGGTTATTGGTTATGGGTTATTGGTTATTGGCGAGTTGCTACCTATGCCCTATGCCCTATGCCCTATGCCCTATGCCCAATGCCCTATGCCCTATGCCCAATGCCCTATGCCCTATGCCCAAT
>NZ_JADEXD010000245.1 GCF_015207285.1 Tychonema sp. LEGE 07203
TACGCATGAGGAGATCGGGCATAGGCCGTAGGGTGTAGGGCATAGGGCATAGGGCATAGGGCATAGGGCATAGGGCATAGGGCATAGGGCATAGGGCATAGGGCATAGGGCATACCTCACAACGATCTCGAACCGCTATATATAAATTCTATGTCAAATAACAATTCCCCGCCTTGTGGGGAGTAGGGGTTGGGCACGCGAGCCCGCCCTGAACATAAAATTTAAATGTCCGACAGTTGACAACAAATATGAGCGTTAACGAGAAAGTTAAGAACATATTGATAGAATTACGATCGCACTTCGAGCAAATCTACGACAGCCGCCTTGTGACAATGGTACTTTACGGTTCCCAAGCGCGAGGCGATGCACATCCAGACTCAGATATAGATGTGTTAGTAGTTCTCAAAGGGCAAGTCAATCTTGGCGAAGAAATTAAAAGAACTAGCCACATTCGAGCCGATTTGTCGCTCCAAAATGATGAAGTAATTAGCTGTCTGTTTATGGACGAACAGCGATTTATACATTACAACGGGCCTTTATTGAGGAATATTCGTAAAGAGGGAATAGCTTTATGAAACCCGAACAATTAGACTTACTTCTGAAAGCTCGTCAAAGTTTATCGGCGGTAAGGCTATTACTCAATAATGGTTTCCCAGACTATGCCACATCCCGCGCTTATTATGCCATGTTTTATATTGCTCAGGCATTTTTAGATGGCGAAGGAATGTCATTTTCGAGTCATGCCGCAGTCATTGGAGCTTTTGGCCGAGAATTTGCCCGTACAGGAAAAGTTCCTGTTGAGTTTCACAGATTCTTAATCGATGCTCAAGATTTGCGAAATAGTGGGGATTACGGGGGACTTGATACTGTAACTGTCGAACAAGCTGCAGAGCAAATTAACTGTGGTGAGCAATTTCTCGAATTAGCCCAAAATGCGATCGGCACTCTACCGCCGCCATAAAATAAGATATCCAGATACCCGACTTCTTGAAAAAATCGGGTATCTAAAAATAGTCCTGGACGCGCGGGGCCAGAAACCGGGTTTTTTACGAAAATCTTTCGTTCTAACCCGCAGATTAGGTAAAAAACCCGGTTTCTTTGGGCGCAGTGCATAAGTCCTGTCAAACAAGAACACCGCCCCTACAGATTAATGACTGCCGGCCCCGGCCGCCCGTTTGAAAGCCTCATCAAGCACTTCCGAAAGCGTCGGGTGCGTGTGAACTCGGAACGCTAGAGTGTTGACAGAATCGCGCTGGGCGATCGCATTTGCGGCCTCCTGAATCAAATCCGAAGCGTGCAAACCAAAAATGTGCACTCCCAACAATTCCCCAGTATCTTTCCGGTAAATCACCTTCGCCATACCGTCGGTTTCACCCTCCGCAATAGCCTTAGAATTTCCCTTAAAATAACTCTTGACAGAAGCGACCTCAAACCCTTCGGTTTTTCCTAACTCCTTCGCCGCAGGTTCAGTCATTCCCACATAGCTAATTTCCGGGTGAGTAAACGCCGCCGCCGGGATGCTCAAATAGTCAATTTCCCTGGCGCGCCCGCAGATATTTTCGACAGCCGCAATTCCCTGGGCAGATGCAGCGTGGGCTAACATCATTTTGCCATTAACATCGCCGATCGCCCACAAATTTGCGATCGGTTCTCCAGCCACCAAAACCTGCATCTTATCGTTAACGGGGATATAACCGCGCATCGTTTCCACACCAAGAATTTCTAACCCCAAATTCTTGCTGACCGGAACTCGCCCAGTTGCTACCAAACAAGCGTCAACTTCCAAAACTTCGACAACTTCCTTCGTTTTGAAATCAGCTAATTCAATAATTACCGGAGAACCGGGAATAATCTTCTTGGCCAACAATCCCACTTTTGTTTCAATATCGCGGGGTGCAATTAACACTCGTTCGGCTAGCTTAGCAATATCCGGGTCAAAAGTCGGCATCAATTGATCTAGAGCTTCAATCATCGTAATTTCGCAGCCTAATGCTGTGTAAATATCCGAAAACTCCAAACCGATATAACCGCTACCAATAATTGCGATCCACTTCGGCAGCGATTCCAACCTGACAGCATCATCGCTGGTAAAAACAGTTTTGCCGTCAATTTCTATCCCTGGGGGAACGAAGGGAATCGAACCGGGAGCGAGAATAATATCCTTGGCGGTAATAGTTTTCTCGCCTTTATCTGTTTCGACAGTAATTTTTTGAGCGGCGGCGATTTTGCCCCAACCTTGGATGATATCGACGTTCAAACGTTTGAGGCTGTTGGTTAAGTCGCCGCGCAGTTTGCTAACGATCGTGTTAGCGTGATTGGCGATCGCCCCTCGATCGAAATCCACGCTTCCCAACTGAATACCCAGCATCTTGAGGTGGTGGGCATTTCGCAAATCTCGCACCCGCCCGGAAGCCGCCAGCAGCGCCTTGGAGGGAATGCAGCCGCGGTTGACGCAAGTTCCGCCCATGTCGCCCGCTTCGATAATTGCCACTTTCAGCCCGCAGCTAACCGCGTGTACGGCCGCCCCGTGTCCGCCCACGCCAGCGCCGATAATTGCTAAATCGTAATCAAATCCCTGAGTCACCTTAAAATCTCCTAATGCCTTTGAAATCTTAGGACTCAAGCAAAAAACACCGTCTGTCCGTCATTTTAAGCTTGTAGGTTGCGATCGCAACCTTTGAACAGCGGTAATAGTTGCATAAGTCCTGTGTCCTTATTCTCGACTAGACTAGGGTTAATTAGACAGTAACTGAGATTTTTTTAGGGTCAATGGTTTCGATCTCGGTGCGCCCCAAGTTTCAAATCACTGACTGGGCGGGTAAAGTTAGATAGACTTTGAGGGCTGACAATGCCGATTGATGTCAACAACCACGTCAAATGCAGTGCGGGTTTAGTGTTTGATCCTATAGTCCCGATCGCCCCGCACCCTCGCAGGGATGCACGGGAATCGGAAGCGGTGTTGCGCCAACCCCTACTCCCCTTTGACTGGGGGATGCCAGGGAGATCGAGACTCGACGAAAAACCCTGCAGATGAGGTTTTAGCTGATTGGAGTTCAAGTCTAATATTTGTACGCGCGGGCGCAGTTTCTCGGCAAGTTTTAAAGTCTATGGAGTAGCTTATGATGGATGACGACGATCGCAAAGATTTACGGCGAGCCTCGGCTCAATCTTTTTTTCAGTCCCTGGATGAATTGTTCGATTATATAGAAACTGCCAATACTGAAGCGGCACAGCCTCAGTCTCCGCCTCCTCAAGCTAAGTCTGCGAGTCAGCCTGCGAGTCCACCTTCGAGTCCGCCGAAGAAGGCTAAACCTGCGAAAATTAATTTGTCTGATTTTGAAGATGCGATCGCTGATTTGGAACAGTTTATTCAGCAAAAACACCAGAAACGCCCGGAATCCAATCAATAGTGCGACACATTTTTAATTAATCATGTCCGGTAAATGACCGACTATACAGGCCCGCGGGCGATCGCCCAGGTTGGATTTTGCCGCAGAGTGCGATCGCCCGCAGGTACTTCTAGCATCAATCCTCGGATCTAAATTCTTTGGATAGGCTATGGCTTACCAAAAATATCTGCCAACAATTGACAATCTCAAAAACCCGCCCCGGTTTTTAATCGCGGTCGATCGGACAGGATCTGAATTAGTAGTTTACAGCTATTTGCGATCGAATCTTATACAAAATTTTACTATCTAACTAATTTTTAAAATAGACTATCAAGATGAAATTATCTTCCAGCCTTTCATCATTCATAGCATTAATAGATTTAGCAATCGCTTCAGCAATAATATTTAAAACTCAAACTCTTTGAGAGCCGACAATCGCTGAGTTTTTTGACTGATGACAGCTCAATCGGAGATACAGCATATTTTATAGAGATATATAGAGCGAAAAACCGGGTTTCACAGAACAGAATCAGTAAGGATGCGATAACTGTCAAGAAACCGATTGGGAGCGTGTACTTCACAAACCTGGAATCCGCTGTAAATCCGGCGATTAACGAAATCAAAATTCCACAAAACCTGTTTATTTTAAATCAGAGGAAATGTATAAGCACTCTATTGGATTGTTAGTTCAGCATCTCAAATTTAGAAATTTTCCTGTCCCTCCTGAATTAATTACTCTACTCTGCAACGCCTCAAAGCCTTAAGGTGCAGAGAAAACACCGCTGCTAGCCCGCAACTGCACCTTCACATATTTTGATAATTATTCTAAGTAAACTTACGGACTGTGACAATTATTTAAGCTCTTCTCTACGGATGTGGAAAACCCGCTGTTTGCAGGCTTCAAAAAATTAGGACTTACGCACAGGTGGTCGGAAACCGGGTTTTTGCAAAAAGACATGTTGTGACAGGTAAATAAGCTAAAAAACCCGGTTTATTACGCACAGACGACCAGAAGCCGAGTTTTTGCGAGAATACTCCCTGTGAAAGGTAAATAAGCTAAAAAACCCGGTTTCTTTGTTGGGTTGCGGCTAGGGCTGAAAAATTTATCGGAAGTTTTTCCGGATAAAAGTTATTGATGTTGAAACGTTTCTTACTGTGACCGAGAACCATAAAAAAAGCCTAAAACTTTGGTTTTCAGTCACTTCCAATCCTTAATTACTACCAAAAGAGAAGCTATGCCTACTCCTTTCAATGGTTCTTTGGGTCAAACCAATAATTTCACCAGCGTCAATGACCTAATTACAAAATGGCCTACTGCTGCCCAGAATCAAGGCATTAAACTGTCTGGGATAGCTTTTGATGGCGTGGAAACAGATTACCTCAATCCTCAAGCGATCGCCAATCTCACTTTACCAACGAATGAAAACCCTAAAAGCTGGTTGAGTTACGGCAGCACCCCTGGTATTGGTGTGCCATCCTCTTATAGTGGTTGGTTCACCGATCCTACTAAAAATCGGGCGGAAATCAATCACGATCCGAACACCAATCAATCTCAGGTACTGAAGCTGAAATGGGCAGAAGACCAAGATATTAGTAGCGCGACGATCGACCTCAGCGCATTGAGTCCCAAAACTAACCCCGGACTCGGCGATCAAGGTAATGAAGTTGGTTTGCTGCAAATCTTTAATAATGGGACTCTCGTACCGGCCAGCAATTTTACGATTACTCGTCTAAACTCTCCCGCAGTCGTAAAACCGATTACTGTGGGTTCAGATGGAGTGACTTTCACGGGCGATCGCACCGATGGCAATTTCAAATTCAAAATAGAAGCAAACCCTACCAGCAACATTAGTTTTGACGAACTGCGGTTCTCAGCCAAAGCCTACGATAGCCCCACCCCTGCCTACGCCGCCACCTCCTTCAAATCAGATGGTTCCGACTACCTGCTGCGGAACATTGAATATCAAGGAACTCAAGATCCGGTGAGCCTGCAGTTTAGTGCTCCAATATTCAGCGTCAACGAAGATGGAACGCCCGTTGCAGCCGTGACAGTCAATCGCACAGGTAGCAGCGCCGGCACCGCCTCAGCTACCGTCAACCTCACCAATGGTACTGCTATTGCCCCTGGTGATTACAACAATGCTCCCATCCCTGTCAATTTTGCTGCTGGGGAAACCACAAAGACGATCGTCGTTCCCATTGTCGATGACGCTTTGGTAGAGGGTAACGAAACCGTCAACTTAACCTTGACCAATCCCGCAGGCACCAGCCGTGTCAGCTTGGGAACGCAAAGTACCGCCACTTTGAACATCATAGACAATGACGCTGCTGTCCCTGTCGGCACCCTGCAATTTAGCGCCCCCACCTTCAGCGTCAACGAAGATGGAACGCCCGTTGCAGCCGTGACAGTCAATCGCACAGGTAGCAGCGCCGGCACCGCCTCAGCTACCGTCAACCTCACCAATGGTACTGCTATTGCCCCTGGTGATTACA
>NZ_JADEXD010000030.1 GCF_015207285.1 Tychonema sp. LEGE 07203
TCACCACGATCTCGAACCGCTATATGTTGATACAAAAGTGTAGTATTATTCAGCAAACAAGATTGAATTAATTAGTTTTCAAGAGTTGAAATTATCTGCGTCGATCGGCGTTTATCTACCTGACATCTGCGGTTTGCCCATCAATCAAATATCTATGCAATAAGTCTAGTAAAAAAACAATATGATTAGCTATCTCAAAGGCACTGTCGCCGATATCGCCAAAGGCAGCAACCGCATCATTTTGACTCTCGAAGTCAATCAAATTGGCTATGAAATCCAAATTTTGCCCCGCGTCACGGGTGAATTGCCAGCATCCGGCGAAGTCGCTCAAATATTTACTCACCAGCAAGTTAAGGAAGACCAAATTGTATTGTACGGTTTTGGTAGCGCGGCAGAACGCGATTTGTTTCGGCAGTTGACGAGTGTTAGCGGTGTTGGTGCTCAACTGGCGATCGCCCTTTTGGATACTTTAGGAATGCAAGATTTAGTCCAGGCGATCGTCGGCGGTAACACCCGCATCCTCGCCAAAACCCCCGGAGTGGGCACAAAAACCGCCGAACGCCTCGCCCTGGAGCTCAAAAGCAAACTCTCGGAATGGAGACAGCAATCGGGTTTGACAACTTCCGTCGCCGCCGGAATCCCTGCTGCTATTCAAGAAGAAGTCGAGATGGTGCTGCTGGCGATGGGATACACGGGGGCGGAAGTCTTGCAAGCGCTGCAAACCATCAGTCAAGACAGCAATTTGTCGAATAAAGGTAACTCTGATGATTGGATACGAGAGGCGATCGGCTATTTGAGCCGATAGTTTTCTGCTCAATACTATTAGCTATTGAGGACACCGCAATCTCGTTTCCCTACCTCAAAATAATCGTAGTACGATCGAGTCCTCGCCCGCGATCGCTCTTTTTTGATGTAACCATCGCCCGATCGATTGTCAGGAAACGGCACCGCCGTATCCCGATATTACTTGTTTAGACACTACTAATAGTAGTCAGGCGCGCAGTACACACCTACCAATAGAGTTTATAGATAATTCCTAGTTAAATAGACACCTATTCCACATAAAATTTCCCTACAAAATAGTATTTAAGTTTTGTAAATACTTGGTTTTTTACATAAAAATACTCATTTGAGCCTGATATAAATAAAGTAGTCCTAAATATTTTTTGCAGTTGATATTCTCGACATTTTTTGCGAAGTCTGGGATATGAAACGCTGACAACTCATGCCAAATCTGGCTTAAATACCCTCTTGATTTCTTAGTCTGCGGAGGCAGATTTTGTTTGTGTATCGGCAATCTCTCTATGGTTGCCCCGGTTTCAACTGCCGAATGATAAAGGGGATAGATAACTTTTCATAAGAGGTGAAAAATCGTGCACATTTCAACACGTACTGCTGGTTTTCGTAATTTGGCTTTGTCTGTTGTTAACGGTGCAATTACTTTGATTGTACTTTTGATTGCGCCCTTGGGATTAGCTGCAGTCATTATTAACACCTTGTTAATAACAGCAGCGACTTTTGTGGCAGGAGAAATAGCCGATCGCGTTATCCGTTACCTTCAGCCCTGTAGCGCTGAAGAAATCTTCCGAAATTCCCAGCAAATCCAGTCGCGCGATCGGCGACAAATTGACCGACGCTAAAAAACTCATTCTTGAGATTCATTAAACATCTCAAATAACTCTTGTGTGGCAGGCATCTTGCCTGCCGCCAACTGGCTTTCCTGAATATGTATCAAGGTACCGCACACCTGACTATTCTTAAGGAATTACCGTGAAAACCCTCTACGTTTCTCAACCAGATTGTTATCTCGCACTTCAACAAGAAAACATCATCGTCAAAAAAGGCGATGTCGTCCTTGCCAAGATACAAATACCGCTTTTAGAGCAAATCCTTGTATTTGGTAAATCCCAAATTTCTACCCAAGCAATTCGCACTTGTTTGTGGCGAAACATCCCCATAGCATATCTTTCGCGCATGGGTTACTGTTACGGACGCATCTTGCCCATAGAACGGGGCTACCGACAACTTGCTCGCTATCAACAGGTACTCGAAGCAGAATATCGTTTATTGGTAGCAAAACAAATTGTCATTGCCAAATTGAAAAATAGCCGCCTGATTTTGCAGCGCATCCAGCGAAAACGCCTAGATTCAGAAACAGTTGCTTTTGCAATTAAAAGCTTAGAACATCTCAGCGAAAAAGCCTCTCGTTCTGGAACTATCGAGCGATTAATGGGATTGGAAGGAGCCGGGGCAGCTAGTTATTTTTCAGCATTTGGCGAATGTTTGTCGGTTCCCGAATTTGTATTTGTTTTCCGTTCCCGCCGTCCGCCAGGGAATCCGGTTAATGCCATGCTCAGCTTTGGATATCAAATCCTGTGGAATCATTTACTTTGTTTAATTGAACTCCAAGGACTCGATCCTTATCAAGCTTGTTTGCATCAAACTTCGGAACGCCATGCTGCTTTAGCTTCTGATTTGATCGAAGAGTTTCGTGCTCCGATTATCGATTCTTTGGTGCTGTGGCTGATTAATTCAAAAGTCATGGATGCCACCCTCGACTTTGTTTACCGTAATAGTGGCTGTTTCTTGAACGATTCCGGGCGAGCCAAATTTCTCCGTGCTTTTTTACAGCGCATGGAAGAAGAAATTCAAGCTGATTCTGGCGAAAAACAGCCGCGCTGGGATTTGTTTGTGCAGCAAGTTAAGGCTTACAAGCAGTTTGTTTACAATCCTCAACTTTTGTACAAGCCTTATCGAATTCGTTAGCTGTCAAAACTTATACTCCTAGACGCGAGGCTGCCCAGAAACCGGGTTTTTCACGAAAATACTGCGCTGTCGCCCTCAAATTACCGAAAAAACCCGGTTTCTTTGGTCTCGCGGAGTAGTCAGAAACCGGGTTTTTCACGAAAATACTGCGCTGTCGCCCTCAAATTACCGAAAAAACCCGGTTTCTTTGGTCTCGCGGAGTAGTCAGAAACCGGGTTTTTTACGAAAATACTGCGCTGTCGCCCTCAAATTACCGAAAAAACCCGGTTTCTTTGGTCTCGCGGAGTGGTCAGAATTAACTTTTTGCGAAGCGGAAATTAATCATGCACTTGTACGTTGTTGTCTATGATATTCCTTGCGACAAGCGCCGCCAGAAAGTTTTTAACTTGCTTTCGGGTTACGGCACTTGGGTGCAATATTCGGTTTTTGAGTGTGTCCTATCTCAGCGTCAGTTTGAGGAGTTCCGCGCTCGCCTGCGGGGACGGGTCAATTTGGATGAAGATAACATCCGTTTTTATACTTTGTCAACGCGGGCGATCGGGCAGGTAGAAACTTGGGGTTCTGGCCCGCCGGTGACTCAACCGCCGACTTCGGTCATTGTTTAAAGTATTTTTTTGACACTTGACAGCCAGGGAAATCTAGGTTAATATTTCTCCATTGCTAGATTCGGCTTGTCAATCCACACAAGCAAAAGTAAACTTGTAGTGTTAATTACTACCCGAATCAACAGCACCAGTACCTAGAAAATTAAATACGTTTAAGTAGTGTTTTAGCGGTTCAATCATTTAGCTATGCGACCGCCTCGCTAAATGGCTGAAACACTGATTCTCTAGTAGAGGCGGTCGCTCTCTTGTGCAGTAAGGGTTTCAGTAATTTTAGATCGCCAATTTTCGGCTCTAAGTGCGCTCAGCATCAGAGGCGGTCGCAAACGGCTTCTGGAGCCTTTACTGGGCACGGCTTCCACAACCTGGGGCCGCAATTCACTTTTCCCCGCAAGGGGATTGAAACTTCACAATTGTAAAAGCTGGAAAAATAAAACAGTACAAACTTAGAGCCGCAATTCACTTTTCCCCGCAAGGGGATTGAAACTCAATCCACACGTAGTCTCCCAATGTTGCAAGTTGTGCCGCAATTCACTTTTCCCCGCAAGGGGATTGAAACTTTTTTTTAGGCGGTAGAGGGGAGGGGGTGCCTGGCTTTTCACGCCGCAATTCACTTTTCCCCGCAAGGGGATTGAAACTGGTGGTGCCTGGGACAATGCCAAAAAGATGTTTGAAGAGCCGCAATTCACTTTTCCCCGCAAGGGGATTGAAACGTTATTAAGATACAGTTTGAAAAGAAAAACATGATCAAGGCCGCAATTCACTTTTCCCCGCAAGGGGATTGAAACATCGTGGTGTGATTCGGATTCATGCCCCATATCCCGCCGCAATTCACTTTTCCCCGCAAGGGGATTGAAACAAGCTCATCAAAATCCCTTGTCTAAGCAGTCTCAGCCGCAATTCACTTTTCCCCGCAAGGGGATTGAAACTGAAGTGTAACTTTTCGATGTCCGCCCGGACTTTCTCGCCGCAATTCACTTTTCCCCGCAAGGGGATTGAAACAATAAATGCCAATTCTGGGAAAAGTTGTAAGGTTAGCTTGCCGCAATTCACTTTTCCCCGCAAGGGGATTGAAACTGGTCTGAGCAAGCTTTGCTTGGGCTTATCCCAGAGCGCCGCAATTCACTTTTCCCCGCAAGGGGATTGAAACTCGCCTGTCTTCATGTAGGCATGATAGGCATTATCATCTGGCCGCAATTCACTTTTCCCCGCAAGGGGATTGAAACTAAAAAAGATCCGGCTGATGCAATGCGAGGGGCTGCTGCTGCCGCAATTCACTTTTCCCCGCAAGGGGATTGAAACGTTAAAAAAGTCATGATTTTACCCTCAAATACTTTAGGCCGCAATTCACTTTTCCCCGCAAGGGGATTGAAACTATTATTAATTTTGTAAATCAATTACAAAGAGAATGTTATGAGCCGCAATTCACTTTTCCCCGCAAGGGGATTGAAACAACTTTGTAAACGGTATAACATTGATTCTTAAATATCAAAGCCGCAATTCACTTTTCCCCGCAAGGGGATTGAAACTTTAGCTCCTTATAGTAGTGTAAATTACCACCGTCAAACCAGCCGCAATTCACTTTTCCCCGCAAGGGGATTGAAACCTTCCACAAAATCATCTCTGTTCATTGGAAGAGGAGGCCGCAATTCACTTTTCCCCGCAAGGGGATTGAAACTTCAGTAATATCTGCTTGAGGAGAATGCTCGTTGCTAGCCGCAATTCACTTTTCCCCGCAAGGGGATTGAAACGGCCAAAACCAAAGCTTTCATTTCCCGATCACCTCCCAAGCCGCAATTCACTTTTCCCCGCAAGGGGATTGAAACCAGTACCAAACAACATAGCTAGGCATGGTTTCATTTTGCCGCAATTCACTTTTCCCCGCAAGGGGATTGAAACGATATGGTAAAAAAATGGGTAGTCTTAAAAGTATTTCCTTTGCAGAGCCGCAATTCACTTTTCCCCGCAAGGGGATTGAAACTATATTTCATGTTTTCACTGTTAGTAATGCTAATTCTAAGCCGCAATTCACTTTTCCCCGCAAGGGGATTGAAACATCTGTTTTCAATACTTGACAGATTCGGTAAAGCCGCAATTCACTTTTCCCCGCAAGGGGATTGAAACTAAAATAAAAAGTTGTTGACAAAATTTGCAAACCTCTCTATGCCGCAATTCACTTTTCCCCGCAAGGGGATTGAAACTTAGCCATGGTCGTTTTCCTCAAATGAATGAAATGAAGCCGCAATTCACTTTTCCCCGCAAGGGGATTGAAACTCTGACTTTATTGGCAGCAATTATGAGGATGCGCTAAGCCGCAATTCACTTTTCCCCGCAAGGGGATTGAAACTTAGAGGCAATAAAAACTAGTGATATCGATGCACTTGACGCCGCAATTCACTTTTCCCCGCAAGGGGATTGAAACTTGTTAAAGTTAACATTCGTATTGCGTTGGCGCTGAGCCGCAATTCACTTTTCCCCGCAAGGGGATTGAAACGTATCAATTTAGCAATCTCAGAGTATGCTAGACCAAAGCCGCAATTCACTTTTCCCCGCAAGGGGATTGAAACACGATTGCGAAAACAGCCAAAGAAGCCATTACAGGCCGCAATTCACTTTTCCCCGCAAGGGGATTGAAACACAAAACCTCGCTTTCCAATGTGGATTTTTAAAGAACTGCCGCAATTCACTTTTCCCCGCAAGGGGATTGAAACAAAAGACAGTATCTTAGTACCAGGAGAATTAGCACCAAGAGCCGCAATTCACTTTTCCCCGCAAGGGGATTGAAACGAAGTAAAGTATCTGCAATCGCGTGATTGACCGGATGGGGCCGCAATTCACTTTTCCCCGCAAGGGGATTGAAACACTCTTCCGTTTAGTCTAAACTCCCAACGCTGGGGTGCTGGCCGCAATTCACTTTTCCCCGCAAGGGGATTGAAACACCGCAGATGCAGCAAGCCCTATATTAATCAATCTATCTATGCCGCAATTCACTTTTCCCCGCAAGGGGATTGAAACTAGGCAAAAACAATGCTAAACACAACCCAGTACCAACTCAGCCGCAATTCACTTTTCCCCGCAAGGGGATTGAAACTTTTTTCTTAATGTCGGTAACAAATTTCACCAAGTCGCCGCAATTCACTTTTCCCCGCAAGGGGATTGAAACTATCTTTTATAATTTTTTGGTCTGGCTCTTTATGAACATTAGCCGCAATTCACTTTTCCCCGCAAGGGGATTGAAACTAGGATTCTCGCCACCAGTGGTAGTGCTTGATAGCTAGCCGCAATTCACTTTTCCCCGCAAGGGGATTGAAACTTAAAATCAGCGAATAGCTCAGAAAGTATACATTTAGGCCGCAATTCACTTTTCCCCGCAAGGGGATTGAAACAGGGCTTTTGCTCAAAAACATGGTTATACTGCCTTCGGGCCGCAATTCACTTTTCCCCGCAAGGGGATTGAAACATTAGTGGGTGAACCAACAGAGTTATCATCGCTGCGAACAGAGCCGCAATTCACTTTTCCCCGCAAGGGGATTGAAACACCGCCTGCACGAATGTCTGCCCATGTACTACCTGCAGCCGCAATTCACTTTTCCCCGCAAGGGGATTGAAACGATAAGACAGCGTGTGGTGGGCATATAGTAACAGGCCGCAATTCACTTTTCCCCGCAAGGGGATTGAAACAAAGCTCTAACCAGGCGATATCGCTCAATTTGATGAGAGAGGCCGCAATTCACTTTTCCCCGCAAGGGGATTGAAACATCAGGGGAGTTAAAACGGTTAGGCTTAGAGTGAACAGGGCCGCAATTCACTTTTCCCCGCAAGGGGATTGAAACGGCAAACTTAAAATTGAGCTAAAAAAGCCGTTGCGCCGCAATTCACTTTTCCCCGCAAGGGGATTGAAACAAAAACTTGTCCGAGCTATCAATTTTGTAAAGGGCCGCAATTAACTTTTCCCCGCAAGGGGATTGAAACAAATAAAGTACGGCTGGTTTGGGCTTTGTTAGTAAAGCCGCAATTAACTTTTCCCCGCAAGGGGATTGAAACTAAAATTGCGAACTTTGGCAGCAAAAATTTCATCCCGCACGCTGCACTCTTGTCGATCGCCCGTGGTATAATTGCAGATTGTGACATCGTACAAAAAAACATAAAATCAATTCATGCCACTTACACAACAGCGCAAACTAGAAATCATGGGCGAATACCAAACCCATGAAACCGACACCGGTTCGGCCGACTTACAAGTCGCGATGCTGAGCGATCGCATCAGCAAACTCAGCGCCCACCTGAAAATCAACCAAAAAGATTTCGCATCCAGGCGCGGTTTAATGATGATGATCAGCCGCCGCAAACGCCTTCTAGCCTACATCCAAAAGCAAAATGTCGATCGCTACAAAGCATTGATTGCCCGTCTAGGCATTCGCGGCTAAACACCAAAGCGAAAATTTGCGACAATATTCAAGAACCTTGGGCAAACACCAAGATTTATTGAATAAATGTTCGAGATTTCAGGTTAAAGATAAAATATGTCCTCCGAACCACCCCGCCAGCGCTTGCCGTTTGAACCGATCGCAAATCGCAAAAAAACGCCCAAAAAGCCCGCAGAACCCCTAGAAAACCCAGTCAAAGAAGACAAGCAGCCCCCAGCCCCAAAAACCGGGGGCAATCAGTCACAATCCATCCCAGAAGTAGTAAGCAAACGCATGATATCGCGCATCGCCTTATTTTGCGGCGTACCGACACTCCTGGGAATTTCCACATTTTTTGTGAGTTATTTAATTGTCAGCAAGGGCTTGTTTGACCTACCTAACACAGCAGTATTATTAGTAAGTATGGGCTGTTTTGGTTTAGGCGTTCTAGGACTGAGTTACGGAGTTCTTTCAGCTTCCTGGGATGAAGAAGTTTCAGGAAGCAGTATCGGGTGGGAAGAATTCAATACTAATTTTGGACGGATGCGAGAAGCGTGGCGCGGCGCAAAACCAAAAAGTTAGTCATTAGTCATTAGTCATTAGTCATCAGTCATTAGTCATCAGTCATTAGTCATCAGTCATTGGTCATTAGTTAATAACTAAGCTGTTAACCATCTAGGGTTTGTATTGGGGCAGGCCAAAAACTACCCCACAACAATGCTAACAATACTGATATAAATAGATTGTCGATCGCCCACAACATCTATTTTTCTCAGTGCATCCGTGTGATAATCCGTGTCTAGCCCAACATAGAAGGCAAAAAAAATATGATTATTGTAATGAAAGCCGGCACTCCAGAAGCCGAGATCGATCGCCTAGACGAAGAGCTCCGCACTAACTGGGGTTTGACACCAGAAAAAATTGTCGGGCGTTACAAAGTCGTCATGGGTTTAGTCGGCGACACCGCCGAGCTCGAACCGATGCAGCTTCGCGAAATGAGCACCTGGATTGAAGAAGTGCTGCGCGTCGAAAAACCATACAAACGCGCTTGTCTGGAATACCGCCAAGGCGAACCCAGCGCCGTAGAAGTCGCTACTCCTTTGGGAACTGTGACGATCGGCTTAAATCACCCGATCGCAGTCGTAGCGGGCCCTTGCTCGGTCGAAAACGAAGAAATGATTGTCGAGACGGCGATGCGCGTCAAAGCTGCTGGCGCTCAATTTTTGCGCGGTGGAGCCTACAAACCGAGAACCTCTCCCTACGCTTTCCAAGGACACGGCGAGAGTGCTTTGGGACTGCTGGCGGCGGCGCGGGAAGCTAGCGGTTTGGGAATTATTACCGAAGTGATGGATGCGGCGGACTTAAGTGCGATCGTAGAAGTAGCCGACGTAATCCAAGTCGGCGCGAGAAATATGCAGAATTTCTCGCTGTTGAAAAAAGTCGGAGCTCAAGACAAACCAGTTTTGCTGAAGCGCGGCATTTCCGCCACCATTGAAGAGTGGTTGATGGCAGCCGAGTATATCATGGCTTCTGGCAATCCCAACGTGATTTTGTGCGAGCGCGGCATTCGCGGGTACGACAGGCAATATACCCGCAATACCCTCGATTTGTCGGCCGTTCCAGTATTGCGAACCCTGACTCACTTACCGGTGATGGTTGACCCCAGTCACGGCACCGGTTGGGCGCAATTTGTACCTTCAATGGCGTTTGCTTCGATCGCCTCCGGTACTGATTCGCTGATGATTGAAGTGCACCCGAATCCCAAAAAAGCCTTGTCTGACGGGCCGCAATCTTTAACACCGGATCAGTTCGACAAGTTGATGGAAGAATTGGCGGTGATTGGTAAAGTCATGGGACGTTGGCCGCAGCCCGTGCCAGTTTTGGCGTAGAAATCGCGGTAATCAGTCAATACGCTTGGGTTAACCCAGATCCCCCCTAACCCCCCTTAAAAAGGGGGGGACAAGAATGTTCTCAAAGTCCCCCTTCTTAAGGGGGATTTAGGGGGATCTCCGGGGAATAAATAGTTTTAACGGAACCGTATTGGGTTAAATCCCCGACTTCTTAAAGAAGTCGGGGATTTGGTTATTCGGTTTTTGGAATAGAGGCCCAGGGGCGATCGCACTTCTAGGAATGTTGGGAAATTTTGTATAATTGATATTTGAGTTAATTAGCGAGAGGGCTGGGATTCATGGTAGGCATCGGAACCAAACTCACTTTAGCAGAATATCTAGCTTTGCCCGACTCAGATGTATATTATGAGTTTGTAGATGGTGAAGCAATCCCCAAAGTGTCTCCTAAATATTTTCATTCTACTTTACAGTTTGCTTTGTGTCGCCTGATTGGTGTCTGGTGTAAAAGTCGCGGGCGAGTGCTTCCAGAATGGGCGATTTTGTTAAAACGTCAGGGTAAAGATTGGGCACCTGTTCCCGATTTAACGTACATTTCTTATGCGCGTCTGCCGAAAAGTTGGCGGCGAAATGAAGCTTGTCCGGCAATTCCCGAACTGGCGATCGAGATTATCTCTCCCGATCAAAGTATGAAGGAATTTGAAGAGAAGGCGAAAGATTATTTGGCTGCGGGTGTGACGCGAGTTTGGGTAATCGATCCAGAAGCTATTTTAATAAGAAGCTTTTTACCCGATGGTTCAAGTCAAGTTTATACGGATAATACACCGATTGTGGATGAGTTGCTGCCTGGTTTGGAGTTAACAACTCGGCAGATTTTTGAAGAAGCAGAATTGATTGATTGATTAAGTTACCCACAGTCAGGACACGGCATTGCCGTGTCCCTACAATCAATCGGGGTAGGGAAACGGCACTGCCGTGTCCTCCGTATCATTCCGTTACTTATTGAATTAGCGATCGCTCTGATTTAAAATAGCTTCAATTTGATTCTGTACTTGTTCGAGTTCTCGACGTTTGTCAGCCAGCCAAAGTTTTTGGGTTTCGCATTCTGCTCGCTCTCGATCGTGCTTTTCCTGCTGTTCCAATAAATTTTCCCACAGCGCGATCGCTTTTGACATCGCATCGCTATTCGCATCAGCGCGATCGTCAAATACTGCAATAATCCTTTCTTGTACCTTCTCAAAAATAGACTCTGCCGATTCGCCAAATTTCTCAAAGCCTAACTCACAAACTTTTTCCTTAATCTGAGCTTTAACAGCATCACCATCTAAAAAACTCCAGCCCAAACCGCCACCAGCACCAGCGGCTAAGCCACCCAAAACAACTCCTATAAAACCAAGTCCTGTAAAAAATAGCAACGCAGCACCAACTGCTGCACCAATTCCTAAACCCCCAAAAAATCCACCATCCTCAATCTCGCCAATTGATGAAGCTATTCCGCTTCCACTGCTACCAATTCCGCCTAAGCTACCTGCTGTTGCTAAGTTATTGAATTGAGCGACAAGGCTAGTGCTGAGTTGCTGGTCAAACTGTTGAAATTCTTGCCGTATTGCATCAATATCTTCACCGATTTGGCTGTCTAGCACTCCCATATTTTGTTTTAAAATAGACTGTACTTTTTGATTTCCCCAGTCATCAATTTCTTCGGTGATGTCTCGTACAAATTGATCGGCATAATCTTTAGTCAACTTGTCTTGACTCATGATGTGTCCGTGTTCGGAAGTCCAGCGATGACTTTTTGATAGCAAACGTTCTCCCAATTCTTCCACCCATTGATTCCAAGATTCAAGAGTTTCGTCTAAAGATTGCTGCATCAGTTCATCCGCTAAAAGTTTGATTTTTACATCGCGGCCACTTACTTCCGCCATTTGTTCAAAAATCTTCGCCTTATCTCCTGGGGAAACTGTCAATTTTCCTTCTAACATTTCCCTATATTGACTCAATTCATCGCAGCAAGTATTAATAATTTGCTTAATTCCGGCGGCAGATTGCTGAAGAGCGATCGCCCCCCGTTCAACTGTCAAAAACTGTTCGAGAGATTTGGTAAAATCCTGAAAAGATTTCACATACTCATTTTCTGTCCCGTCCAAAATTGCCTCAAGTGCAGATTTAGCAGAAATAAAATGAATCCGGTTTTCACCAGCAATAATTGGTTTTTCCCCATTAACAATTGTTTCTACCCTTTCTTTTACATCCTGGCGATCCTCTTCAGTCTCCAGCCCATCGAAAAAATTCACTGCAATAAAAATGTTTCTTGCACCTTCATCTTCTTTACCATAATTCAATTCTTTTTTCAAGGATAAAAGCAGTTCTTTTTCTGTCTGTGGTAAAACATTGTTAGCACTAGTCAAAAAAATAACAGCATCAGCCGTTTTCAGAACTTGCTGAGTCGCCAATGTGCGTTCCTCTTGTTCGTTCAATCCGGGAGTATCAATAATTTCTACGCCATTGCTGCACAACTCTAATTCGGGATGCTCAAAAACGATTTCTGCAATTTCCGATTTGGCTATTTCATCTGCAATAGAACCAGAAGCCGCCTTTTTAGAAATAGCAGCTTTCTCTTTATATTCTTCCGGCGAAATCTCTTCCTTACATCCATTTTTGTAGTGACAAATAACCCGCCGCTTCGAGCCATATTTCAAAATAGTCACCGTACCGCTACAGGGAGTAGCCCTCACTGGTTGGATTTTCTCGCCCACCAAAGCATTTAGTAAGGTTGATTTGCCCTTACTAAAGTCGCCGACAACAGCCACGCAAAAACATTGAGATTTCAATCTCTGAGATATTTTTGTTACTTCTTCTGTTAAATTAGGAGAGAACACCTTGCGATCGCTTCCATTTTCCAGAGTTGAAGATAGTGTCTTACAAACAGCGTTCAGTTCTAGACGATACTTTTGAAACTTTTTCAACTCCTGATATGACGAAACTGAATGTTTGCGATTTTTTTGCTGTTTGGGTTTGGCTGGCAAATGTTCGATAATGTGACTGGCTGCACGGACAAACAAAGAATCGAGAGATTGAAATCTTGCTGGATCGAGTAACGAATGGACTTCTGCTAAAGCTGCTGTATCGCTTATTGATTGATTGCTAAAACTCGCTTCCAAAACAGTCAAATATCGCCCGTCGATTCCGAGTCGGCTAGCGATGATTTTCAAATACTCTTTTGCTCGTTCCTCTATTGTCCCATCGGCTGCCGACATTTGATACCCAAAACTAATCAGCAGCAGTTTTTCCTCCTCAGAAAAACACGCAGTCAGCGCCAGCAACGCCGTCACTTTATTGTAAACTTGCCGGTCTTGCACGCTCTTAACCATCGGCCTTACAAATTGACCCAAACTGTTGTTAGCGGGGATAAGTTCCGTAAAAGTTGTCCGCAATCGCTGCTTTTCCTCAGCACTTACCGTACCGTCGGCATGAATGACTCCCAACAACACCGTCACCAGCGCCGCCAGAAAAAGCAGAGGCGGAGTAATATCCTCTTTTCGTAGTTTTTGCCCAGTCAGCAGCGAAACAAGCTCAACCGTTTGCGGACTAATTAGCGAAGTGTCCATTTGCAGGGCCTATTGATAATTTTTTTTTTATTTAAACTATCATAATATATTAGTTATTCTGTGGTTTGCTACCAGGGTAAAAATTGATGATGAACTTTGTATTTCCCGCAGCGGTACAGGCTGCGATCGAGGCTGGCAAGTACGTACAAGTGTTTACATCGGCTGGAGTGCCGATCGGCATGGCGAGAGATGCAGCCACGGGACAGTTTGCGGCCCATGCCGTTGGCGCGGCCCTCAACAACAGCCCGCTATCGCCCTTAGTGTCTCCCGTGCAGCTTGTTATGGGCGGCTTGCAGATGCAGCAAATGCACATGGGTTTTCAAACCCTCCAAGCCAGTGTGGGCGTGCTGCAATCGACTACAGCCGTCATTGGTGTGGGAGTTGCGGCCGGGGTAGCTTTGTCAGCGGTGAATTTGCACCAGACTTTGAAATTAAAAAAAGCTGTAGAAAGGCTGGAAGTTAAAGTTGAAAACGGTTTCATCAATTTAGAACAACTTGTGAAAGGTCAAGGTGCGGAAATTAAGCAATTAATTTCCGAAGTGGTTGCAGATATAAAATTTGACAACCACCGTTTAGTTTTAGTGCGGGCTTACGGGTTATTTAATCAAGCAATTCAACGAATGCGATCGGCTTTGCAACTGCAAGATATCAACCGCCGCAATGCTGAAATTGATGCCGCGCGGGGGATGCTGTTTGAAGCTTTAGCAGATTACAGAAATCCGCATTTGTTGGCAGAAACCTGTGCGGCGGGACAGTTGCGGCGGTTAGAGTGCAGTTGGGCGATCGAGCAAAGTATTATCGGCACGTATCAGGTGCAGAATGAATTTGGTGCTGTGGGCGATCGGATTTCTCAACTTCAACAACAAATCCGTCAAGATGGCCTCGGTATTATACAATGCTGTGACTCCGACGAAGAGCTTGACTTTCTCTTTCCTGAAATCACGCGAATTCACAATCATGATTTAGCCACCTTAGACATTTGGCTGAATCAGATTGAATGGACTAAAGCTTTGCCGCCCAGTGAATTTGAAGAGCTACAAAGTGCTGATTTCAGCAAATCAAACTTAGCTGTTATTGAAGATAAAAAATCAGCAACAACAGCTTTAGCAATACCAGATGAACAGTTATTTTATGAAAATTTGAGGCCGAAGTCTCATTTTTATGCGCTTTACACTCAACTGGAATTTATGCTCGATCCGCAGCAACGAAAAGAGCATGAAAATTATATTATTGAGCAAGGGGAAATAGCTGATCATAAAAGTTTAGTAGCGTCGAATTTGGAAAAAGCCTCAGATTTGGCTGTTGCTAATCTCTTTCACTACTTCAGAGTCCGGGATAAATCGGAAGAAGAAAACGTCAAGGATCAAATTTATGAAAAAGTCAAAGCGCTTGTGGCAAATCAGCTACAAATTGAGGCAACTGAAGTCACCGTCAACACTAAGTTTACCAAACATTTAGGAGCAGATGATAACGCTAATTTTAGAGCGAGTTTTGTAAATAGTGTGGATCTAAATGCACTACAGCTAATCTTGGCTTTCGAGGAAACTTTCGACATTGAAATTCCCGATGAAGATGCCGAAGAAATAAAAAAAGTTCAACAGGCTGTTGATTACATTTACCAAAAAATCTCGACATCTGCAACGCCAACTCTTACAGAAGAATCCTGTGCAAGTGATAATGTCCAGCAGAAAATTCCTGAAACAACAGAAACGTCGATCGAAGAGAATTCCCTAGCTATAAAAAAATTGGGACTGACTCTGGAAGAAACCAGAATTATGTTCAGCTATCAGTACCACTTGGTGCAAGATGATATTGACAGGGAATCGGATTATAATAAACAGTCCCTAAAGCAAGAGTGGTTAAGCGAGTGGCAAAAGTCAACCACACTTTTTTTGAACAGCAAAATTTCATCGGAAACTCCAGATAACAGATCATTGAAATTAATTGCTAACTTTCAATTACTCCAAAAATTTGTACAATCCCATCTCATCTGTCCTAACAATCAGTTTACTAGGCGTCTAGTGTTATTAGAAGTAACACTATTTCAAGCATATTACTCCTTGGGGGATAGCCGCGATGAAGCATTTAAAGATTTAAAAATTGCCGATGAAGAAAGACTTACCAGTAAGCTAAAGTTTTTTGCTGGAAAACTAGAGATTGATGTAAATTCTGTTTACCGCTTTAAATCGAACTACAAGGAAGCCATCAAAGTAATTCAAGGCGGAATAAATCCTTTGTTAATTGGTGCAGGCGGCTTCGGAATGGCTGGCGGAATGGCCGTAATTGTTGCTGGCGGTTCAATTCTCGGTGCTAGTGCGGGAGTTGGTGTTGGCGCTTTATTCAGTCAATCTCCCGACACCGCTTTAATCCAAGCAGCCAAGTTAGAAGTCGTGATGCGCGAGATTGTTGTAATTCAAAAAGACATCCCCCTGGCTCAAGAAATTCTCAAACAACAGCGCCTCGCCATACGCTCCATTGAAGACAAACTAGACGATCTACTTCTTAACCAGCAAAAAAATCACAAAGAAATCGAAAATCTCAAAAGAGCGATCGAGTATTTGAAGAAAGCACTCGAAAGAAATCAAGGCTTAATATAATACCTGCTCAGAAGAGCGATCGGTGTAAGAACACAGGCTTTGGCCGTGTCCATACCAAAATTGTACAATCCCGGTAATTCTTATTACAACAATCATCAAAAAAAATGAAGTCTAAATCAGTTACTCAAATCAGCGGTCTTCCCGGTCAATTAGTCGGTGCAGTTCCACTCCGAACCAGCGGTACAGGAACTATTAAAATAGTTGGAGACACCTTACAAGGAAATTTTACTTCATTTTTTGGCTTAGAAATCAAAGAAATTGTCATTCCCATTCAAAATGTCAAAGCAGTTGAAATTGGGGAAGGCTGTACTTGGTGGCTGCTCGGAATTGGAATTTTGACCTTGGGAATCTTCTTTATTGGTATTATTTTCATTGTGTTGGCTTTTGTTGTAAAACAACGTTATATTGTTATTTACACGAGTAGCAATAATTTAATTCTGTTTTATTCAAAAAGTGATAAAATTAACCAGTTTAGAAACGAAATAATAGAAGCTTGCCGTCCTAAACCGAGCTATATTCCCCGACCCTCTCAGTCTCCACCAGCACCGCCTTCTTTAGCCAAAGTGATTGACACTTAGTTAAATTTAACAGATCCAGCTCTATTTCTACGAAAGTGCGATCGCTCGGATTTTATTGAGACACAAAAGTGCGATCGGCTTGACGGGGTGACAACCCCTTCAAAAGCTTGATAAAATCAAGGACATAGCCCTGTTTACCCTCTGGAAGAATGGCAGATTATTACGTCTCTCGCTCATTAATTCACCAACTATTTCTTGACAAAATTCCATACCGACTCCCTCCGCTTCGCTGCGCCTATCTCAACGGTCAACTTTGAATTTGATGTATTTGCCAAAGTAAGATGCACCCGAGAACCTTTAACTTTCTCTCTCTTGCCCTTAAAAATTGGCACTTGTTCAATTAACTGCGTGCAAATACCTATCCGACCTTCCATTTCGCCAAAGGACAAGAGTAAAGATTTATCCAGCGCTTTTGTTTGCGCCATATCCCTAAAGTCTCTTTGACACTGATTTAAGTTGCCTTCTAAAACTAGCGTAATTGGGAAATCATTATCTCCAATTAACTCGCCGTTAGCACTCTCAATCAATTCGTGAATCGCTCGCTTGCGGTGCTGTCCGTCGGTAATATCTAACTTAACACCACGAGGGATAACTACTAAGCAAATACCCCGACTTAGTTCGATAATTTCAATCTTCTCTGGATCGACATTTGCAGTGAGTGTACCCACAATCCAGGGTTGGTCTTTTCTAACGCGCTTGAGAATGTACTCCTTGACTTCCTCAGCATGATCCTTAATCTCTGGACGGTTTTTACCAGACTCAGGCTCGTTATTTGTAGAAGGTTTTGCTTGAAGGAGAGTAGGTAAGTCATCAGCAGGCACGCTAAATTGTACCATTTTTCGCTTTCCATGCTGAAAAATTAGGCCCGGATAGCACTTCTTACGGTGGTACTTGGCGAAGTACGGCTCAAGGAATTCATCTAGTCGCTGGTTGAGTTCTGGCTGATTCGAGCTGTCATTAGGCATAGCTAGTAAATTAACTTAAATGTTAACCTTTAATTATAAATCATCACGGGGTATAGTAGTTAGGCAGACCATTACGCTCAAAGCTCAACGATAAAGGGCACACAATTATGTTGCGTCACAGGGTGGAATTCACAGCACAAGTTTTGATGCTTGGCAATAGGAGATTAATAAAATGACACAAGCTCAGCAGATGCCACTATTCCCACCGCGCAGCGTTACTGAGTTAGTGGATGATGTAGAAAAGTTAACTCAAGAAATTCAGGATTTGTATTGTAGCGATGAAATTCCCTGGGTTTTAGGCGTATCTTTTGGAAAGGATTCGAGTGCAGTATTGCAGTTAATATGGAATGCGATCGCAGCACTCCCACTGGAAAAACGCACAAAAATAATTCATTTAATTACCACAGATACACTGGTTGAAAATCCGATAATTGCTACCTGGGTTCGCAATTGCATTAAACAGGTTAAGTTAGCAGCTAACCAACAAAAAATGCCTGTTGAACCCCATCTGCTTCATCCTTCCGTTCAAGAAACATTCTGGGTATGCTTAATTGGGAAAGGTTATCCAGCACCTCGAAATGGATTTCGGTGGTGTACCGATCGCATGAAAATTCAACCTGTTAACGATTTTATCCGTGAAATGGTTAGATCCCACGGTGAAACTATTGTTGTCTTAGGTACTCGAAAGGCTGAAAGCAGCCAACGCGCTGCAACAATGAAAAAGCATGAAGCAGGTAGAGTGCGCGATCGTTTGAGCCCTAATTCTCGTTTAATTAACTCTCTAATTTATACGCCTGTGGAAGACTGGCGGGATGATGAAGTTTGGCTTTATCTAATGCAGTATCCTAACCCTTGGGGAGGGGACAATAAAGATTTGTTTACTATGTATCGCGGTGCGACAGCAGATAACGAATGTCCTTTAGTTGTCGATACTTCTACGCCTAGTTGTGGAGATTCTCGATTTGGCTGCTGGGTTTGTACAATGGTAGACCAAGATAAGTCTATGCACGCAATGATTTTGAATGATGAAGAGAAAGAATGGATGCAGCCTCTTCTCGATATTCGCAACGAATTAGATATAAAAGACGATCGCCCAAAAAGAGACTTCCGCCGCATCTACGGTAGAGTAGAACTGTTTGAACGCAACATGGGCGACGACACAACCTCCGTCGAACCCATCCCCGGCCCGTACACCAAATTCTGGCGGGAACACTGGCTGAGACGAGTCTTAGAAGCACAAACTCAAATCCGCAAAACCGCACCGGAAGAAATGCGCGACATCACCTTAATTACCCCGGAAGAACTTAGCGAAATTCGCCGAATTTGGCTGGAACAAAAACACGAATTTGACGACTCTTTGCCCCGCATTTACGAAGAAGTTACGGGCGAACCTTTTGCAGATTCCCGTCCCGCCGCCGAAAGAAAACTCCTCGGTAGCGACGAATGGACTGCCATCGCAGAAATTTGCAGCGAGGACAAAATGCACCTGGAATTGATGGCAAAACTCCTCGACACAGAACGCCAATACTACACAAAACCCCGCCGTACAGGCATTTACGCGGATTTGGACAAGTGTTTTGAAACCAGTTCGCGATCGCAGGATGAAGCTATTGGTAACGCCCACTACCAACGCAACTTAAAAACAGCGGTGGAAGCTGTTAAAGCAAATCCGATTGAGAACATTCAGCAAGTTAAAGATGCGATCGCCAAAACCAACGCTTCTGCCAAAAATGATACGGCCGATATTGCCAAACTCAAACAAGAACTCGAAAGCAACAGCAGTGAAGGCAGGCAATTGTCTTGGGCGGATATTAAATATTCAACCCCAAATTCAGCAGGGGAAAATAGCAAAGATTAGATCGAATAATGTCGATCGGGCGATCGGGCTTATCCGTAAGGTCAAATAATGTCGATCGGGCTTACCCGCAGTCCGCCGGGGATTTCAAGCCCTGTCGGACTCTCCGAATGTCGGACAAATCGATCGCGCTTACAAACACTCATCCATCTCAACATCTACAATGCAATTCCTCGAACTCGTCCTCAAAAACTTCGGCCCCTATTCAGGCATCCAAACCACCAACCTCCGCCCCGAAAAAGACGGAAATCCCTGCCCGGTTATCCTATTTGGTGGCATGAACGGAGGAGGTAAAACCACCTTACTCGACGCAATTCGCCTGGCTCTTTACGGTAGTAGAGCCCAATGTTCCACCAGAGGCAATCTCAGCTACAGCGACTTCATCAATCAATGCGTCAACCGCCACACTCCCCCCTTAGAAGAAACCCGCGTCGAACTAACCTTTGAACAAGTCCAAGACGATAAATTAACTCAATTCAAAATAGTTAGGTATTGGAAAAAATCCGACATCAAAGACACCTTGAGTATTCTGATTTACAGCGAAATAGTTAACGATTGGTGGTCGGACAAAGCAATTACTAACACCTGGGACGAATACATCGAAACCCTTTTACCAGTCGGAATATCCAATTTATTTTTGTTTGACGGCGAACAAGTAAAAGAACTCGCAGAACTCGAAACACCGCCGGAGTTTGTGATCGGGGCGATTAAATCTTTGTTGGGTTTAGAATTAGCAGAACGCCTCGCGGTCGATTTAGAAATATTAGCCGGCCGCAAGCGCAAAGAAATTGCCGGCAAAAAAGACTTGGCAGCTTTAGAAAAAATTGAACAAACGTTTCAAAAGATTACTGCTGAAACCGACTTAGCTAAGGAAAAATTAGCCAGCTTAAAAAACGAATTAGAAAAAGCTGAAAAACACCAGCAACAAGCATCAGAGAAATTCATTTATCAAGGCGGGAAAATTGCCGCCGCTCGCAGTCAACTAGAAAGACAGCTAAACGACTACACAACTCAGGCAGAAAACAGCCGCCAATCCTTGATAGAATTGGCATCCAACACCCTACCGCTAGCCCTAATTTCGCCCTTGCTAACCGCAGCAAAAACTCAAGCAGAAACCGAAGCCGCCCAGCAGCAAGCAAAGATTGCCCAAAATGTTATCAAACAAAGAAGCGATCGCCTCCTCAAATACATCGCCGAAATCTCATTAAACCCCCAACAGCTAGACAAAATACAAGACTTCATCCGCCAAGAAAACCAAGAACTCGAACAGCAAGCAGCCACAGACACCGCGCCCTGGATGAACGCCGACAACAACAGCATCCAGCAACTAGAAAACCTGCTGGGCTACCAAATCCCAAGCCAGCAAAATCTAGCCGCCCAACAAATAGAAGAAATTAAAAACATCGAAACAGAAATCGACTTCACAGACAGACAACTCGCCGCCGCTGCTTCCCCCGAAGCCTACGAAAAACTAGAATCTGAGGTCAGGAAAACCCAAAAAGCAGTCGCAATCGCAGCCGCAGCCTGCGAGTCAGCCAACAGCCGCATCGCGGAATTAAACAAAGAATTAGAGAAAACCCAGAAAGAACTAGAAAGCTACAGCAGCGAATATCTCACAGTTAGAAACAGCCAACACGTCATCAATTCGATCGCCAAAGCCCAAAACACTCTCAAACTTTTTAAAGAAAAACTCACCCTCAAAAAACTCAACAAACTCGAAGTAGAAATCACCGACTGTTTCCGCTACCTGCTGCACAAAACCGACCTGGTACACAGAGTGGCAATAGATACCGAAACTTTCAGCCTTTCTATTTACGATCCAGAAGGCAAACCGGTACCCAAACACCGACTTTCTGCCGGTGAAAAACAACTGCTGGCGATCGCATTTTTGTGGGGATTGGCCAGAGTATCCGGGAGACAGTTACCAGTTGCGATCGACACACCCCTCGGCCGCCTCGACTCCTCCCACAGAAACAACCTAGTCGAACGATATTTTCCCTCAGCCAGCCACCAAGTCATCCTGCTTTCCACCGACACCGAAATTAGAAAAACAGAATACGATAAACTGCGAGAATTAGGGGCGATCGCCCACAGCTACCTCCTGAAATATGACCCCGCCAAACACCAAACTACAGTCGAACCGGGCTATTTCTGGGAATAAAAATTCGCCCTAAAAAAATTGCCGCAACCCCTTGACTTTTCCCTGGGGTTGCGGTACTATTCGTAATATAATGGGATGGTTGCAAAACTTTTATTTTTGCAATTATCCCATTATTAAGGATAAATCCTACTACAATTACAATACCAAAAAAAAACCGTTTAATCAATCCCCGCCGTGTAAAAAAATGTTAATCAACTGCCGGTGATTGTAGATGATGATTTTTGTTACCGCAGATGAGGGCTGATGTACGCGGATGAACGCAGATTTGATTTTTGGAACCGCAGATGATTGCAAAGATGATGATTTTTGGAACCGCAGATGAGGGCTGATGAACACGGATGAACGCAGATTGGAACTTAATGAGATTACGGAAAAAATTATTGGGTGTGCTTTTAAGGTTGGAAATAACTTGGGTTACGGATTTTTAGAGAAAGTTTATGAGAATGCTTTGGTTTATGAACTTCGCAAAACAGGAATGTTGATTGAACCTCAGTTTACTGTTTATGTGCATTATGAAGATATAATCGTTGGGAAATTTGTGCCGGATCTTTTAGTGGAAAGATCCGTGCTTGTAGAACTCAAAGCTATCAAATCTCTCGGTGAAAGAGAAACAGCGCAGTGTCTCAATGTCATAAAAGCTACCAAGATAACTGTCTGCTTGCTAATCAATTTCGGCAACCCCAAAGTAGAAATTAAACGAATAGTTCACAATTTCTAAACCGCAGATACAATCTTATGTTACAATCTGCGTTAATCTGCGTTAATCTGCCTTCATCTGCGGTAACAAAATTCTCAACTCATGGAACCACCAGTCGATCGCATCCTTTTATCTCAAACAGCCAAAGACCAACTTTCAAAACTCAAACGATCGACTAAAATCGATCGGTGGAACGTGCTGTGCAGGTGGGGGTTTTGCCGATCGCTCGCCGAGCCCAGCATACCATCCCCAGTGCCAATTAAGAGCGACAGCAACGTCGAACTAAGCTGGGATGTTTTTGGCGGCGACATGGCGGATATCCTGATAATTGCCCTCAAGCAGCGGTGTCACCAAGATAATTTGGGTACGGAAAAGGAAACTTTAGCTAAACAATTTCGCCTGCACTTGCACCGAGGGATTGGCTATTTAGCGGGCGATCCTAATATTAAGAAAATTGAAGATATAATGGCGATCGCTTTGTCGCCTGAGAAATTAAGAAATTAACTCTCTGTTGACTGTTGGCTAATGTTATTGGTTATATCAATTCCGGTTGAATCGGAATGATTTAACCTTTTTAGTACCCAGAGAACACAGAGGAAGAGAAGAGAGAGATGAATACAGGACTTTGATATTATTAGCAGCCCCAAACAAGTAACCAATAACCAATAACCAATAACCAGTAACAAATAATTTCTTACTTCGGTAAAAGCGGGAAAAAATGCCCTACTGGCCCTTGACCTGCCCCAATATCTAAAGCATATTTCAGAGCATCGGTAACATAATTTTTAGACAGTTGCACGGCTGTAAACAAATCTTTACCTAATGCTAAATTAGCGGCGATCGCAGCACTCAATGTGCAACCAGTCCCGTGGGTATTTTCAGTCTCAACATTCTCAGTTTTCAACACTTCTAACTGCATACCGTCAAACCAAACGTCAATCCCGCGCAAATCTCCCGGCATCCCGCCGCCTTTGACTAAAACGGCTTTCGCGCCTTTGCGATAAATCTCTTGCGCCGCCGCCCGCATATCCTCTAGAGACAAAATCTCTAAACCGCTCAAAATCTGGGCCTCAAAACGATTTGGAGTCACCGCAGCAGCTAGCGGAATTAAAACATCTCGCAAAAAGGCGATCGCCCCATCGTCAATGAGTCGATCGCCCCCGCGCGAAACCATCACCGGATCGACAACCAAATTCCCCAAATTCAAAATCTCCACCTGCCTCGCCACCGCCCCCATAATTTCCCGACTCAGCAGCATTCCAGTCTTCACCGCATCCACTCCAATATCTCCAACCACCGCATCAATTTGAGCCGCCACTGCCTCCGCAGGCAAAGCATCAACCCGCGTCACCCCCAAGGTATTTTGAGCCGTTACGCAAGTCAAAGCACTCGTACCGTGGACGCAGTGAAACGCAAAAGTCCGCAAATCCGCCTGAATCCCCGCGCCGCCACCGCTATCAGATCCAGCCACAGTCAAAGCCACAGGAATCCTCGATTTCACCATCTTTTTTCCACCAGAGATCGACACAAACACAGATCCCATCTTATCCGCGTTCATCCGCGTTCATCCGCCCCATCTGCGGTTGCAAAATTAGCTATGATTAAACCAATTGTAAAGAATTATTGCCAACAACAGTGAAACTCACCCGCATTGACCTCAACTCTTGGATCTTCCAAATTGCCGACAAAACTATTCTCGTCGATCCCTGGCTAGTCGATCCCCTGGTATTTTACGGTCAACCCTGGCTGTTCACCGCCTACCACAACACGCCCGTCGCCTTTACGCCACAAACATTACCGCCGATCGACCTTATCCTCATTTCCCAAGGCTTAGACGACCACTGCCACAAACCTACCCTCCAACAGCTCGATCGGGCAACTCCCGCCATCGCCTCACCCACCGCCGCCAAAGTCCTCAGCAGTTTGGGCTACACCCATATCACATCTTTGGCAAATTGGCAAGAATTTAATTTTCAAGAAAAGTTACAAATTACCGCCGTACCCGGAGCCGAAATCCAGCCGGGACAGGAAGAAAACGGGTATTTGTTAAAAGATTTAAGCAGCGGCGAAACACTCTATTACGAACCGCACTTACCGCCATTAGACAAAGTTAAACAGAAAATCGACACCGTAGACGTGGCCGTTACCCCCGTCGTCGGTCAAATCTTCCCCTTGCTCGGACAAATCATTATCGGTCCAAAAGAAGCCCTCAACCTCGCCCAAACCTTGAAACCCAAGTATTTCTTGCCTACAACGATGGGAGATATTAAAGCTACAGGTATTTTACCGATGTTCGTGCGGTCGATCGGCAGCCTCCCCGAATTTCGCGATTTGCTCGCAAAATCCGGACTTGCCACCCAACTCCTCGAACCCGAACCCGGACAAACCCTAGAGATTTGAGATTTTTCAGATTGGAGATTTTAGATTCAATCTCAAATCATTTCGGCGGGCGACGGTTACGCAAAAACTCAGGAATATCTAATCCCAAATCTTGCGGTTTAATTTTCGTATCCTGCGTCTGTTGAGCGGGAGTCACAGGCACTGTTGCAGCCCGCCAAGGAGCATTAACATTTTGAGTCCGCCCCGGAGCCGGAGGAGGCGGAACTTCTCCCGAAAAACCCGTAGCGATCACAGTAATCTTAATTTCTCCCTGAAGCCGCTCGTCAATCACCGCTCCAAAAATAATATTCGCATTCGGATCGACCACTTCGTAAATCGTCTCAGCCGCTGCATTCACTTCGTGCAGCGTCATGTCAGTACCGCCAGTAATGTTGAACACCACACCTCTAGCGCCCTCAATAGACGAAGCTTCCAGCAGCGGCGAAGAAATAGCCTGCATCGCAGCCTCCCTAGCCCGCGACTTGCCAGAACCCACGCCGATGCCCATCAGCGCCGAACCCGCATCCGCCATTACAGCCCGCACGTCGGCAAAGTCAACGTTCACCAAACCGGGAATCGTAATAATGTCAGAAATACCTTGAACCCCTTGGCGCAGGATATCGTCAGCAACTCGAAAAGCTTCTTGCACCGGCATTTGTTCCGAAATCACCGACAGCAGCTTGTCGTTAGGAATCACGATCAATGTATCCACCCTGGTTTGCAAAGCCGCAATCCCTTCCTCGGCTTGGCTGGTGCGCCGCCGTCCCTCAAACGTAAAAGGCCGCGTGACTATGCCCACAGTCAACGCGCCCATTTCCTTAGCTACTTCAGCGACAATCGGAGCCGCACCCGTACCCGTACCGCCGCCCATGCCGGCTGTGATAAACACCAAATCCGCGTGATTCAAAGCATTAGCAACTTCGTCGCGAGATTCTTCGGCTGCTTTTTGTCCGATCGCCGGATTGCCTCCAGCACCCAAACCGCGCGTCAGCTTCTGTCCGACTTGCAAGCGTTTCGGAGCATTTGACAGCACCAGGGCTTGGGAATCTGTATTCACGCACCAAAACTCGACCCCAGAAATCTCGCTAGCAATCATCCGGTTAACGGCGTTGCCACCACCCCCGCCGACACCAATTACTTTGATTCTCGCGGCACTGCTGGGCATTATGTCTTTGGGATTCACCATAGGATCGATATCAATACTATCTACATTTACATAACCAGACTTGCGTCTAAAGGGATTGGCGGAATCGAGAGCCACCGGAAAATTTTTTACTTCTTCCGAAGGGGGACTGTCTTGGTCAGACCCCTGTCTATTATTAAGCTTCATTAGAGTCGGGGATAGTAGATTACAGCTTTTTAACTTAACTAAACGCCAATTCACATCAACTATAGGCTAAAGTTGCCGAAAAACTAACACAGTTCGATGCTCAATGTTAGCAATCTCGGATTTTGCGGAGTGTCGATCGCCCACACATCTCCCCTACCCCCTTCGGGCACTCGTGCCTTCGGCATTTGTACGGCGAAGCAGAAGGAGAAAAAATCGATAATAGCCCGAGACGGCACTGTAGGGAAAAAAAATTCTGAATTTTTTTTCCCTACAGTGGCCATATCAAACAACTGTCCCTATGTCAAGCCCTGCGGCTCGACCGCCAGCAGTAAAAATTCTGCCGGCTGACAGATACCTTCTACTTTCTGTTGGCAGAGAATCAATTCTGGCCGCGAGTTGGTTCGGGAGTCTTGCTCTCCAAATCCGGGGGGGGTTCTGGCAACTGGACGATCGGCGATGCAGGATTTTTTAAGTCAATGTAGGCTATTTTGCTCGAATCTAGCTGTTTTGGCAATTGTCGCATTCGGTCTAAAACCTGAAGTTGCCAAGCAGTCTTGGAACTGTACGGCCCTAAATGTACCGTACCGATCTCTGTTTTCAAGATCAAGTTACTGGGGTCTTGCCAATCTATCTCAAAAACTTTCACCGTCAAACCGCTAAGTCCTTGGTAAAACTTCGGCCAAGAGGCGCGGTACTTTTCCAAAGGCCCGATCACTTTTAACGTTGGCAAAGAATGCTCGGCCCCCCGGCCCCCATCGCTGCCCGGTTCGATCGAACTATTGTACGATCGGGCAGCAGCAGTATAGCTCTCCAACGGCATCCAACCCCCGCGAGCGTCCAGCCACCCCACTTTTTCCTTGTCGCTGTTGGATCTCAACATCGCCACCGGCTGCGCCACCGCCACCGGCAGCCGTTCTGCCACCTCTACAGTCAAAGAAGGCGGAAACAAGTTGCGAGTCACCTTTGCTTTGGCTATAGGGCCTGTTAACTCCATCTTTTCGGCCAGCGCCTGCGGTTGAATCCCCCACAGCGACTGCGGGTAAGAAAGCGGCACCAAAGACCGCACCGCCTTGTCTGACAGCCACTGATTGCCCTCCACCTTCACTTGTTCCGATCGGGCAATTAACCAAGCCGGCTGAGCCATCCACCACAACAAACCCCCGGCCATTGCGCTCGCCGCCAGGGTTTGCCACAACACAGCCGCCGATCGAACCCGGCGGAGCCGCCGCAGCTCTTGGCGCCTGCGCCCTAACTCTGTTTGAGAAACCGCTCCAAAACTAGCCATCTAACTCTTGACAATTTAGTAATTAAGGATTAGCACAAATTTAAAACTGTTTAATTTCGCCCACTGCAGACCCTTTCTCCCTACCATTTAATCAGATCCCCGCAAAATTACCCATAAGCGATGCCAATATCCGTAGAATCACCGATCCAGCTAGGTAATTAAAATTTCTTAATTAAAAATTTCAAATTCCCGCACCGCCCGGTTGATTGGTCGATAGAGGTTGCTTGGGTATTTAGGGCATTACCCCACAGGGCAAAAGGTGACAAATCAAACTAAACTCAACGGAAGAAAGTTTAGACTTTCAATTAACTTTTATAACTTTTAGTCGGCTTCAATTGTGATCCAACTCGAACTAGACAGATTCTATAAAGCCTGCAACCCGAGCAAAACCCTTGTCGCCGGAGACCCAGGAGATTATCAATACTACATTGATTTTGGTTCCGTGCGCGGCGGCAAAATCATTGAATCTTTACAGCGAACCATTACCCGGATCTCCCCCGACGAGCCAACCTGTCAGCTATTTACAGGACATATCGGGTGCGGCAAATCTACCGAATTGTTTCGACTCAAAGCTGAACTCGAACAAGAGGGTTTTTGCGTCGTCTACTTCGAGTCTTCCCAAGACTTAGACATGGGGGATGTAGATATCAGCGATATTTTGCTGAGCATTGCCCGCCAAGTCAGCGAAACAATGGAATCGGCCAAAATCAAACTCAGACCGAGCTATTTTTCTAATTTGTTTGCAGAAGTGGCAGAATTTTTGCAGACTCCGATCGATTTATCAGCAGAAGCCGAGTTATCTGTAGGCATTGCTAGAGTTACTGCTAAAACTAAAGACTCTCCCAAACTGCGATCGCAACTCCGGCAATATCTCGAACCCCGCACCAACAGCATTTTGCAGTCGATCAACGAAGAACTCCTCAACAGAGCAAATACCGAACTCAAGCACCAAGGCAAAAAAGGGCTCGCAGTCATCGTTGACAACCTCGATCGCCTCGACGCCTCCCTCAAACCCAGCGGACGCACTCAACCAGAATACCTGTTTTTAGACCGCGGCGAACAGTTGAAAAAACTCAATTGCCACGTCGTCTACACGATTCCCCTGACTTTGATTTTTTCCAACGATTTCGGCCGTCTAGCCAGTCGATTTGGAGTAAAACCCAAGGTAATGCCGATGGTGCCGGTGCAAACGCGATCGGGCGACAACCACTCTGAAGGAATGGCACTGCTGCGACAGCTAGTATTAGCTAGAGCTTTCCCCGCAGTTGCTCCTTCTCAACGCATCGATTTAATTTCCAAAGTTTTTGACTCTCCCGAAACTTTAGACCGGCTCTGCCTGATTAGCGGCGGTCACGTTCGCAATCTACTGATGCTGTTGTATAGCTGTTTGCAGCACGAAGATCCCCCCTTTTCTCGCGAATGTCTCGAAAGCGTCATTCAAGAATACCGCGACGATCTTCTCGGAGCTATCAATGACACGGAATGGGAACTGCTGTTTCAAGTTGTCAACCGACAAAGTGTAACTGGCGAAGAAGAGTCTCAAATCTTGTTGCGAAGTATGTTTGTCTTTGAATACCGCGATCTAGAAGGTCGGTGGTTTGGCATCAATCCAGCCCTAGCAGAAACCAGAAAATATCAAGAATGGTACCAGAGCACTCACAAAACATAGTTGGGATTTTTGAGATTGTTTCGCAAATCTCCAATCCCTAAAGCCGCCAGTGAACAGGGTTTGGGGTTTGGGGTTTGGGGTGCAGGGAACCCGACAATTAAAATCAGGGGTTTAAAGTAAGGAAACGCTCATTTGTGGGCGCTACGTGCCGAGAAACACATCTTTTTTGTATTCCATATTTTAAAAGAAGAGATTTTACCTGTAGCGTGCGGGTATCTAACATCTTCCCCTAGCACCCACACCTTGTTTTCGGTGATTCAAAAAACTCTTTAATTTCTGATTCACCGCTCACAACTCCCAAATTTTGCAATCGAATAGATCGCGCAGCCAGCGGTTTTTGCCGCTGGCTAATTCTTGTTGGCTGCTGGGGGAAAGTCGCGAACTTTATGGCCCGGAAAAATTTGCCACCACCAAGGACTTTCTCCAATCTCTACTCTCATATCTGCAATGCCAGACCCCCTATATCTTTTTTTACCTGTTGCTCTTAAAATCAAATAATCTTCTACCGGACGATCGAGTTTATAGCTTTTTTAGGAATGCCTGCTACAGATATACCTGGGTTGTTTGCTAATAGCTAGCGGCGGGGATTATTCATAAATTTAACTGGGGGCTATTTACGATCCGTAGGAGTTTATCTGTAACTCAGAAAAAATAAAATTAAGCTAACTTTAATTTTTACTGTCAAGTTTCGCATTCTCTGAGATTGAGATGTATGATGTGTTTAGCTCGAACATAATGAATGTGTAAGTTTTCATAGGAGAAGTACGAAAAACTACGTATTCCTACAGATATAAAGCGCTGGAAGGTAACGAGTGTCTCTAAGTAGATACCGTTTCAGTCACGATCGGCGATCGTTAGGTAATTGATTTCTGCAAAAGGGGTGCACGCATGACCGATCTACTTAAACAACAACAAACTGCCAGCTACAACGAGCGATCGCTCAAAACTCTGGTAAGATCCATCGCCATGTCTCAAAAGCAATTCTCGCTAATTTTGGTGCGCTGCAACTACGAGGAGTTGCGGCAGCGCTGGGCGCAGCGGCTGCGAGAAATGTCCCCAGTTCCTATTCAAGATATCGTCCTGCCGCCATCGGTCAAAACCCTCTACACTAACCTGGTGGCAAACACGCTCCAGAGCGAATCTTCACCGGTCGGTTCCGCCTCGGCTTTGATGGTATTCGGTTTAGAAACAGTCGCGGCGATCGACGAACTGATGGCTTCTACCAATCAAGTGCGAGACGAATTCCGCAAAAATTTTTCCTGCCCGGTGATTTTGTGGGTAACAGATGACATCGTGACTAAAATGATTCGTCTCGCCCCGGATTTCAAAAGTTGGGCCGCAGCTACAATTAAATTTGAAATGGCCGTTGATGAATTAATTACTTTCCTGAGTGGGCGAGCCGATACTATATTTAAAATAGGAGAATTCGATCGAGAACTCGGCAGCAGCACTGCCAGCACCCTCGCTAATTTTTCAACCAACGAAATCGATTGGAAACAAAGCGCATTGGTGGAGCGCTCCATCAGCCCCGGAGAACGCTTTGTTACCTCAACCTCTCAACCTCAAAACAAACGACAGTCGGATCTAGGCTCCTATTCGCCTTTGAGTCCCGGCAATACTCTAGATTTGGCGATCGGCTCTTTGTCGCGCCGAGAACTAGAATTAGCTTTAAAAGATTTACAAAATCGCGGTCAAGAATTAGAACCCGCCCTCAAAGCCAGCCTGCAATTTGTTCTCGGTCGAGATTACTATGTCAGCGACCAAACCGAAACGGCTTTAATTCACTATCAAGAAAGCTTGGTATTTTGGCAGCAGCAAACCGGCAACTGGGAACTGGCCGACTGGGAACATTCGGAAAACCGACAAGCCTTTTCTTCGTCCTTGTTGAATCCTGTACCCAACATCCTATTTTTAGAGAGAGAAGGCATAGTGCTGTTTCACATAGCATTGTGTCACCGCTTGCAAGCAGCCAGAAATCCGGTAGCCAACCGCCACCACTGGGAACAAGCTTGGATCGCTCTGGAACAATCTAGAAACGCTTTTTCTCTGGCTTCGCGCCCGGAATTAGTAGCTGAGGTGACAGCACACCTCGGACAAGTGCTGCAGCGCTTGAAAGCTTGGGGAGAGTTGCAAGCATTAGCTGAAAATTCCTTGCAGTTGCACTTCACTTACGGTACTCCCAGCCAACTAGCTCAAGATTACGGCTTTTTGGCCGAAGTGGCGCTGCAACAGTCGAGGTGGAGTCAAGCCCGCCAGCTAGCCGAATTGGCTTTGGCGATTTTGGATCAAACACCTAACGATTTGAGATTGCTGATTGAAGATTTGAGATTGGGATTTGAGGGAAATTATCCAGAATTTGTGGGTACAAACGAGTCTAGCAGCGAGTCCAAATCTAAAATCCAACATCCCAAATCCGATCGCAGTTCGTATCTTTTACTGTTGGCCCAAAGTTTGCGGCAGCTCGGCCAGTGGGAAGCGGCGGTGAATTCTTTGGAGTTGGCTCGAACTCAAAGCGAGCCGAAGTACGACCCCCGCCTTTACATCGATATTTTGACCGAACTGCAAGCGGTTTATTTCGAGCAGGGAGAATATCTCAAAGCTTTTCGGATTAAAAAAACCCAGCGCTCGATCGAATATCAATACGGATTTAGAGCTTTTATCGGAGCCAGCCAATTGCAGCAGCAGCGACAAGCGGTGAATCCTTCGAGCCCTTCAGCTCAAAATCAAGCGGCAATAGCAGCTTCCATGACGGCTTACTCCCGCCAAACAGATATCAATAACTTGCTAGAAAGAATTAGCAGGGACGACCATAAATTAACTATTATTCACGGGCCCAGCGGAGTCGGAAAAAGTTCTCTAGTCAACGCCGGCTTAGTACCTGCTTTGAAAAATATTACTCCGGGCGCGCGCGATACATTGCCGGTGGTAGTCAAAGTTTACGGCGACTGGCTGGCGGAATTAGAAAAGGCTTTGAACGGGGCGCTGTACGACAAGGAAGTTGAGGAGGAAAGAAAATTAATCGCCAAAGGACAACAGGAATTAGACGAAAGAAGTTGCTCGGTTGTCGGGCCTTCCCGATCGGAAAATTCCTCTTTTATTATAGAACAGTTGCGCGAAAACGGCGAAAATAATTTGTTGACCGTGCTGATTTTCGATCAATTTGAGGAGTTTTTCTTTGTTTCTACTTCAGTGGCACAAAGACAAGTTTTTTATAACTTTTTGCGATTGTTTTTGAACCTGCCTTATGTCAAGATAATTCTGTGTTTGCGCGAAGATTATTTGCACTATTTACTGGACTGCGATCGCTTCCCAGATTTGGATGCTATTAACAATAATATTCTTGACAAGGGTATTCGCTACCAACTGCGGAGTTTTTCGCTCAAAGACGCGCGGGCTGCGATCGGACATTTGACGGAACGGGCGGAATATTATTTGGAGCCAGCACTGATCGATGCTTTTGTCCAAGATTTAGCAGACGATCTGCAGGAAGTCAGACCGATCGAATTGCAGGTAGTGGGAGCGCAACTGCAAGAGGAAAATATCACGAGTCTGGCGCAGTACCAGCAGTTAGGCGACAATCCCAAGGCGGGGTTAGTCAAGCGATCGCTCGAAGGAGTCATTTCTGACTGCGGCCCGGCAAACGAAGATGCAGCTTGGAAAATCTTGTTTTCGCTGACGGATGAGAGGGGCGTGCGGCTGATTAAAACTAAACACGAACTCTCGTTGGTGACAGGCCACCAGCCAGCGGATGCCCGAGAAAATGAATTATCGGCGATCGGCAGCACCGGCCGAATTCCCTTTCAGCTAAAGTTCGCCAAAGACCCCAAAAGTACACAAAATAAAACCGACAACCTCGACTTAATTTTAGACATTTTAGTCGGTCACGGTTTGCTATTTTTGCTGCGGGAAGCGCCGGAAGACCGCTATCAATTGGTACACGACTATTTAGTGCGACCGATCCGCCAAAGATTCGGCTTGGAAGCCAGACTGCACAAAGCAGAAGCCGACAAAAACATGAGCCAAGCACAGCTCTACCGAGCTAATACTTTTCTCAAACAACTGCTGGGAGTAGCTGCGATCGGCGTACTGCTGCTGACGAGTTCTACCATCGCCGCTGCCAACTTTTGGTGGCGGGCCGTCGGTCAAAAACAAGTAGCTGTCGCTCAAACTCAGCGAGCCGAAATCAACACCCTGACAGCAGCTTCAGAAGCTCTTTATTTCTCAAACAACAAGTTTGACGCGATGATGGAAAGTTTGAGAGCGGGTAAAAAATGGAGGCAGATCGAACACTCGCAAGAAATGCACTCCCTCAAGGACACCGAAATTCTGATTGCTGCTGCCCTCCAGCAGGCAGTTTACGGTGTCAAAGAACTGAACCGCTTGGAGGGACACGGCGATGTAGTTTGGGGTCTGAGTTTCAGTCCGGACGGTCAAACAATAGCTTCTGCGAGCGTGGATAAAACAGTCAAACTTTGGAAAACTGACGGCAGTTTGCTGGCAACTTTCAAGGGCCACACTAACAGCGTCGCCAGCGTTGTTTTCAGTCCGGACAGTAAAACGATCGCCTCGGCAAGTTTAGATAAAACTGTGAAACTTTGGAAAACTGACGGCAGTTTGCTGGCAACTTTCCAAGGTCACGCTGATAGCGTTACCAGCGTTGTTTTTAGCCCGGACGGGGAGACTGTCGCCAGTGCATCTAGAGACAAAACTGTGAAACTATGGAAAACTGACGGTACGCTGCTGCGGACGATCGAACAAATAGCTGCGGTAAATTGGCTCAGCTTCAGCCGCGACGGGAAAATAGTCGCTGTGGCGAGCGATGACGGTACGGTCAAACTGTGGAGTTCTGACGGCAGGTTAATCGCTAATTTGTGGCACAGCGAGAACAAAAAACCCTCGAAAGTTTACACTGTCAGCTTCTCGCCCGACGGTGAAACGATCGCCACTGCGGGTGAAGACAAAACGGTGAAAATCTGGAGCATTGCTGGGGCGGGCACGGGGGCACCGCCCCTACGCCCGGGAACACAAAATTCAACAAAAACAAGTAAGGGCGAACTGCTAGCAACTTTGCGGGGACACAGCAAGTGGGTGTTTGGGGTGAGTTTTTCCCCCGACGGACAAACACTGGCTTCTGGAAGTGCAGACGCAACTGTCAGACTTTGGAATCTGGTTAATATTGGTAACAAACGTCTCGCGGATGCTAGCAATATTAAACCGGAAAGCCACTTGCTGAGAACTTTTGAGGGACACGCCGATCGAGTTACTCAGGTTAGTTTTAGCCCGGACGGCAAAACTTTGGCTTCGGCAAGTTTTGACAAAACAGTCAGGCTGTGGCGGCTCGATGACGTGCCGCTAAAAACCCTCGACGGACACCAAAACCGGGTGCAAAGCGTTATTTTCAGCCCCGACGGCCAAAGGCTGGCTTCTGCTTCTACGGACAAAACTGTCAAAATCTGGAGCCGCACGGGGGTTTTGCTGGAAACCTTGGAAGGACACACTCAGAAAATCTCCAGCGTCAGTTTCAGCCCCGACGGCCAGCTACTAGCTTCTGGCAGTTACGACAAAACGGTGAAAGTTTGGAGTTTGAAAGGAGATGGCATCAGTAACAGTATTTTGCCTTGTCCTTCGGCGCCGCTGTTCCCCTGTTCGCCTTCTTTGCTGTTCACTCTTGACGGCCACACGGACAGCGTGATGAGCGTGAGTTTTAGTCCCGACGGCGAGATTCTTGCTTCGGCTAGCAAGGACAAGACTGTGAAACTCTGGACGAGAGGGGGCAGGTTGATTAAGACTTTGACGGGACACAAAGGCTGGGTGACTGGGGTGGCTTTCAGTCCCGACGGAGAGATGCTGGCTTCTTCGAGCGACGACGGTACTGTCAAACTCTGGAATCGGGACGGCGGTTTGCTGAGGACGTTTGAAGGAGCTCACAACAGTTTTGTCTTGGGGGTTGCTTTTAGCCCTGACGGTAAAATGCTGGCTTCGGCCGGTTACGATAATTCGGTGAAGCTGTGGAAGGTGGACGGGACTTTGGTGGCGACGCTGCTTAAGGGTTCTAGCGACAGCGTGACTAGCGTGAGTTTTAGCCCGGACGGTTTGTTGGTTGCTTCGGGCAGTTACGATCGCAAGGTGAAGTTGTGGAGCCGCAGCGGGACTTTGCTGAAAACTTTGACCGGTCACAGGGATAGCGTGATGAGCGTGAGTTTTAGCCCGGATGGGAAGGTTCTGGCTTCTGCGGGGCGGGACAACCGGGTGATTTTGTGGAATTTGGATCTTGATGATTTGCTGGTGCGGGGCTGCGATTGGGTGGGGGATTATCTCAGGACTAATCCTAATGTGAGCTCGCGCGATCGGCGTTTGTGCGAGGGGGTGGTGCCTACGCCTAAACCTCAGTTTTAGCCCTTGGAGTGCCTATAGAATAGTTTTTCATCAAAAAAGACACAAGGCAGTAGTCATGAGACTGGTCTGAAAAACTACATAGAAAGATTTAATATACACTCCCAGACTCATGGGTAGTCAGAAACCGGGTTTTTACGAAAATTTTTCGTTGTAGCCGACAGTTGAAGCGAAAAACCCGGTTTCTTTGGTATTATGCGCCCAGGACTGTATATGATTCAAAAAAAACAACGATCGCACTTCTTAGCAACCAGCCCAAAAATGCGATCGCCCTTTTCCTTCTACCGATCGACCGAACCCATGATAATATCGATACTACCCAAAATCGCCACCAAGTCCGCAACCTTTACACCGCGCACGATGTGGGGCAAAATCTGCAAATTATTGAAATCCGCAGCCCGAATCTTCCAGCGCCAAGGAAATGTACTATCATCGCCGATAATATAAATACCCAACTCACCCTTGCCGCTTTCAACCCGCACGTAATGTTCGCCCTTGGGAATCTTGAAAGTTGGCGCAACTTTTTTGCCAATAAACTGATAGTCAAAACTGTTCCATTCAGATTTTGGCCCGCTTTCTAAGCGCTTCGCTTCCAAGTTTTCGTAAGGGCCGCCGGGGAGTCCTTTCAAGGCTTGATAGAGAATTTTAACTGACTCGCGCATCTCCCGAATCCGCACTAAATACCGGGCCAAACAATCGCCGGCTGCTTCGGTACAAACTTCCCACTCAAAGTCGTCATAACATTCGTAACTGTCAACTTTTCGCAAATCCCAATTTACGCCGGAACCGCGCAGCATGGGGCCGGATAGTCCCCAGTTAATCGCTTCGGCGCGAGAGATAGTACCCAGCCCTTCAATCCGGCGGCGGAAGATTGGATTGTTGGTAATTAAACGTTCGTATTCGTCAATTTTCGGCAGGAAGTAATCGCAGAAATCTTCGCACTTATCTACCCAACCGTAGGGCAAATCTGCCGCAACTCCGCCGATGCGGAAATAGTTGTTGTTTACCATGCGGTAGCCGGTGGCTGCTTCCCACAAGTCGAGGATTGGTTCGCGATCGCGCATAGTGTAGAAAAAAGGAGTTTGCGCGCCCACGTCGGCCAAAAACGGCCCTACCCACATCAGGTGGTTGGCAATCCGGTTCAATTCCAGCATAATTACCCGAATGTAACTCGCCCGTTTGGGGACAGCAATATTTGCCAACTTTTCCGGTGCATTGACTGTCACCGCTTCGTTAAACATCCCCGCAGCGTAGTCCCAGCGGCTGACGTAGGGTACGTACATCACGTTGGTGCGGTTTTCGGCAATTTTTTCCATACCGCGGTGCAGATAGCCCATAACAGGCTCGCAGTCTACTACATCTTCGCCGTCCAGGGTGACAATTAACCGCAGTACCCCGTGCATGGATGGGTGGTGCGGCCCCATGTTGAGCACCATTGGTTCGGTTCTCGTCTCAATTCTTGACATAATAATTGGTAATTGGTAATTGGTAATTGGTCAGTGGTTAGTGGTTAGTGGTTAGTGGTTAGTTGTCATTAGTCATTAGTCATTGGTTATTGGTCATTAGTCATTAGCAAAAAAGTTTCTAATTAGGGACTACGGACTGAGGACTACGGACTGAGGACTACGGACTACTGACAACTGACAACTGACAACTGACTATTGTTGATTTTTGTTTCGCTTTATAGATTATGAAGGATATCGAGCCGTCTGAGAAGGATACCCCAGGATCTGATGTGAGTATTGACAGCTATCACGTTTCTGTTTTGGGTCAAGAATTAATTGCGGGTTTGGCCGTGCGTCCGGGGGGTCGCTATTTGGATGCGACGCTTGGGGGCGGCGGACACACGAGTTTGATTTTAGGGGCGGCGGCTGATGTGACGGTGGTGGCGATCGATCGCGACGAAGAAGCCATCCGTTTTTGCCGGGCCCGATTTGCTAACGATCCCGTCGAGTTTTGGCAGGGCAATTTTGCTGAATATCAGTCTCAAGAGGCCACATTTGATGGTATAGTAGCAGACTTGGGCGTTAGCTCGGCTCAGTTCGATACACCGGAACGCGGCTTTAGTTTTCGCCACCCTGCTAAGTTAGATATGCGTATGAACCAGCAGCAATCTTTGACGGCCCAAGAGATTATCAATCATTGGGAAGAAGTTAAACTAGCAGATATTATTTACAGATACGGCGAGGAGCGATTGTCGCGGCGCATTGCGAGGCGGATTGTCGCACAACGTCCTTTTGAAACTACTACAGAACTCGCAAGTGCGATCGCCTCTACTTTCCCACCCAAGCAGCGCAACGGTAGAATCCATCCCGCTACCCGCACTTTCCAAGCTTTGAGGATAGCAGTCAACTCAGAACTCGCTTCTTTAGACACTTTTCTTAAGCAAGCGCCAAAGTGGTTGAAACCAGGTGGGAGAATCGGAATTATTACATTTCACAGTCTCGAAGACCGACCGGTCAAGCACCAACTCAGAGGAACAGACTGTTTGCAGGTACTGACAAAAAAGCCGATCGTGCCACAATCAGAAGAAGTAGCTAGAAATCCCCGCTCTCGTTCTGCTAAGCTCAGACTGGCAGAAAAATTAACTTGATTCGACACTAAGGCGAGTAAAGCACGAGTTCCAAACCAAGGCGGGGTCTGGTAAGACCGATCCCGGATGCCAGTTCCCAATATCCTTGCGGTATCACTAATATGGCACTGACCTATAAAACCCGAAGTCCTGATGCTGATTCGGCTCCGCTGAATCAGCCAAGGGTACTTGACAACCCCGTTTTAGACCCGATCAATTCGCCTAGGAGTAAGGGATAGCATGAGTCGGGGAGATGGAAGCAAGCTGAAACTAATGGTGGTCGATGACGAACCCGACAACTTGGATTTGCTGTACCGGACGTTTCGACGCGACTTTCAGGTTTACAAAGCAGATAGCGCCCTCAGCGCCCTGTCCGTTCTAGACGAACAAGGCGAGATGGCGGTGATCATATCTGACCAGCGGATGCCAGAAATGAACGGCACCGAGTTCTTGGGGAAAACAGTCGATCGCTTTCCTGATACGATTCGGATTCTGCTGACTGGATACACAGATGTCGAAGATTTGGTAGAGGCAATCAACGCAGGTCAAGTTTTCAAATACATCACCAAACCGTGGAATCCAGAAGAACTGAAATTAGTTATCAATCAAGCGTCAGAAACTTACAAATACTACAAGCAGCGCAGCGTTGCACTGCGCCGCGCTTTGCGGAAGGAATCTCTGTTCAATGAGGTGATGAGCGTAATTCGCGGGTCGCTGGATTACTCTAGTATGGTACAAACTATTGTTCAAACCGTAGGCCAAACTTTTGAGGCCAACTATTGTATGCTGCGGCCGGTAGAGGGCGATAGACTATTACCAAGTACCTTCCCCTACCAAGCCCAAACTGCCGAAACCAGCAGCTTTTCTTTTGATGAAAATTTGCTGCTGCAAGCTGTAGCCAGCCGCCAAACTCAAGTCAACCCAAACAGTGGGGGTGACGCTAATTCGGTTGAGATTGCTGTGCCCCTGACTTACCAGCAAGACTTGCTGGCAGTGCTGGCACTGTGTCAGATTGGCGGCACTAACCCTTGGTCTGCAGAAGATATAGAGTTAATAGAAGGCGTAGCAGCTCAAGCTGCTCTGGCTCTGTCTCAAGCTAAGCTCTACCAGCGCACTCTGGATTTAGCCAAGCAGATGCAAAATGAGTTGGAAGTGGCCCGCCAAATCCAAACAAATTTGTTGCGCCAAAGTTGGCCGGATTTTGAAACAGTCAGGGTGCAGGCTTGTTGCTATCCGGCGCGGGAAGTTGGCGGTGACTTTTTTGAAGTCTACGTCCACTCTCAAGGGGATATTTGGATAGCGGTGGGAGATGTTTCGGGTAAGGGTGTTCCGGCTGCTCTATTTATGGCTAGCGCGATTTCGGTGATGCGGCGCGAACTTTCTCAAGAAGTTTCTCCCGAACCAGAGAGAGTTATGCAGAACATGAACAGCAGTATGGCTGACGACCTGATCGGCAACAACCATTTTATTACAATGGTTGTAGCTCGTTACACTCCGTCAACGGGACACCTGGCTTTTGCCAATGCAGGTCACATTTACCCAATAGTTTGGTCGAATTCTGAGGTGAAAGCTCGGGCCGCTAGCGGTGCAGCGCCGGCAGAGCCGAATTTCCTGAAAGCTCGCGGCATTCCCTTGGGGATACTGCCAGTTTGGAAAGGTAAAAGCGGTGCGATCGAATTAAAATCAGGAGATGTATTTCTGCTGACGAGTGACGGGATTACTGAAGCTACCGTGACCACTGAAGCAGTCCCTGGAGGCGAACCAACCCGTTCTATGCTACAACAAGAGGGGCTTTGGCAACTCTTGATTCGAGAACCCGGTTCTTTCAACTTGGACAATTTGTTGGCCTACATCCGAGCTGACAATCCAGTTCAAGAAGACGATCAAACCATCCTCTCTCTGGAGGTTCTCTGAATCTGTCAGCAATTCCCGACTATTTGTCGGGAGCTTTGGGTATCAAAAACTGAAGCCCTAAGTTGACAGTTTGCAGATTACCGCATCGAAGGCGGGCGAGTCCATAGCTGCAAGCTTCGCTAACGGCAAAAGTTACAGAATTAGCGCGTCAACGGCTAACTCTCAACTCATGCTTTTTGGTTAATGCTTGCGCCGAAAGTCTATTGCATCGATCGCCCGGTATTGACTATCCTTCATGTCGCGACAAATATCAACGCCAAATAAATTCGGCTTGTCATACTTCATCCCTGGTCTGAAGACGCAGGTTTCCAAACTTACAGGATTTTTTTATGAATACTGAGCTTCATGTGCCAAGCGACTTGCGGTTTTTAACAATTGTTGAAAATTGGTTGCTGAGCAGTTTGGAAGTTGAACTAGGAGAGCACATCGATTGGCCGCGTCAGTCGAATCGTTTGCGCTTGGTGTTAGCAGAAGCCTATTCTAACGTGATCCGCCATGCTCACAAAGATCAACCCAATTTGCCGGTGTTAATTCGCTTGAATTTAAAAAATCGCGATATTGGTTTAGAAATTTGGGATTACGGTAAAGGTTACGAAATGGATACTTACAATCCCCCCAGACCGGAAGCTAAACAAGAAAGCGGTTACGGCTGGCTGATTATGAGCAGGCTTATGGATCGGGTGGACTACAGCTTGCAGCTAGACGGTCGCAACTGTCTGAAGTTGGAAGCGAGTTTGGCGGAAAAAACTTAATTAGCCGTTAGTTGTCGGTGATTAGCCATGAGTCATATCATGTCCGTTCGATTATCGCCGCAGGTGGTAGGGGTTCCCCTCACCAAAAATATCTGCCAATAATAATTGGTCTCAAAAACCCGCCCTGGTTTTTAATCTCTGTCGATCGGACATAATACAATTAGCGATCGGCAATACTCTTTTTGAAGAGGGTGGCTGTCTGTCCTGCAGTGCAGTGACAGCCTCTTTTTTGTGCATTCCCGTACCTGCGGCGCGAGATTGCAAGCTCGTCAGCAGTCAGCAGTTAACAGTTAACAGTCAACAGTTAACAGTCAACAGCCAACAGCAGACGCTACAACCAAAATCGAACTCATTCATCTGCGTTAATCTGTGTTCATCTGCGTGTATCTGCGGTTAAAAAAAAGAGAATGTACTAACCGCAGATGACAATGGATTCACGCTGACGCAGATGCACAGAAGAGAGATATGAACCATTCCGATGTCTAACAGGTTTGGGTAAAAAGCCGATTTCTGCCTCAGTCAGGCAAAAAGAACGATCGCTTGAAGCATTGCGCGCGATCGACAGATCGAACCCAAATGAGCAATTTCAATCCGAAACAGCTTATTAAACATTAAAATTTTTGTGGGGTCGCAAATTTAGCAATTCTTGGGGAGAAGCTAACAGCCTGACGGTGACAGAAAGGATTTCTTGGCGAGAATTGAGTAGGAACAACCATCCGACATTAACACCAAATGCGGAAGTTTGCACCCGGCCGCTGACCTGAACTTCAACTCGGTCATCTTCTAAAACTTGGCTGATACCTTGCTGCGGTGCGAGCTGCATTCCTCGCGCTTCTGTTTTGAGATAAGTGGCGATCGAGCTTTTACCGACAATTGGCTCTTCAAACGGCGCGTGCAGAACTCCTTCCTCAGCAAATAAATTAGCCGTAGCTGCAAAATCGCCCGCGTTTAAAGTTTCAAAATATTGCAGCACCACGGGCTTTGTGATGCCTGCAATCTTTATAGAGCGAGTTAAAATAGGTCTAGTTGTGGCAGTCATATAAAAAGTGATTGCAGATAGATGAATGAATCTAATGTAATCGCTATCTTTGTCGCAGCAAATCCCTCAAAAGATATAGGTAGGGCTGGGAAAAATTATCAGAAAAAAAAGCAGCAACCTACAGCAATCTCAAATCTCAAATTGTATAAATCCACACGCTTAACTCGTTCCCAGACACAGCCTGGGAACCGAGAGCAGCCCGGCAGAGCCTCGCTGGGAAAAAAGCAGGCTTTTCTAACCGATCTGCGTTACTAGCCTGTGTCTGGTAACGCAGATCGGTTAGAACTCACATCTTGCAGCATTCTCGCTCGCACAGGCTCTCCGGCCTGTTCTGTCAACAAGTGCATTTTCTTGTGGGGTGGACATCCTGTCCGCCCATAAAAAGCTTATTGAAAATGGTGCTCTTCTGTCAGTTAGAATTGATTTAACCGCAGAGTTCGCAGAGGGCACAGAGAAAGAATAGAGAGAGAATAGAGAGATGAATGCAGGACGTTGCTGCCGGATTTGGTATAACGAGCAGAAAAAGTAGAAAAATCGAAAATCTCAAGTTGTAGAAACCCAGATACTTTTAAAGCATCTGGGTTTAAGTGCAAGTCTTTTTTACAAAGGCCAAACAGAGTATTTTATTTGCGGATCAGGTTGAGCAATTCTTTCGGAGAGGCCAACAAGTCGATCGCCACAAAGAAAATTTGACCTTGGGGATCGAGCAAAAACCGCCACGCAATGTTCATACCCACATTCGAGCCGAACCAAGGAGTTTCAACTTTACCCGTAACTTTCACTTGGCGGTAGCCATCTTCTGCAGGCTCCGATACGCCTTCTTGGGGCATCATTTTCAGTCCGATACACTCTTCCCGCATATAGTTGAGGATAGCTTCGCGACCGACGATCGGCTTTTGGAAAGGCGGTTGCAGAGCGCCTTCTTCGGCAAATAAACCGACGGCTGGGGTGAAGTCGAAGGCATTCATGTAGTCGATGTAGCTGAGCACGGTCTGCTCGGTGATACCCTTAATCTCAGTTTTCACCCGCTCTGCTACTGCGGTGGGAGTGCTGCGGGGGGCAGCTCGTTTGCCGTACTCTTGGCTGAAATCTGGATCGTAGCCCATGTGAACTACCGTGTTGCGAAGTACGGTAATTTGTTGACCCGGATCGAGTTTCTTGATGGTTTCGAGAACTGCGGTGGCTTCGGGAGACATTTGATAGCCTGTAGGGATGGGGGCGACAAGGCCCTGTTTCATCATTTGTCCCAATTCGTACCAGAAACCGAGTTTGGTGTTGACGCGCAAGGATGTGTAAATCCGGCCGATTGTGGTGTCGGCGTTGCTGGCCAGGTCAAACATGGTTTTGCTTTGATCCGCAGGCGACATTTGCTTGATTTCGTTGAGAACGCCTTCGACTAGCGCCATGCTGGCTACTCCGGGAGCTGCTGCGGTGATGGAGATGCCCATTTCAGTGTAGGCATACCAGAGGAGTGCGAGTTGGTCTTCGACGCTGAGTTTGTAGAATGCTTCCGTGGTAGCGGGAACAGCGCTCGCAATCTCGGTGTTTGAGAAAATTGATTGAGCTGATTGAATACTAACTGCCATGTGTATGCTGTGGGATTCGCTGTTGGTTTTACTTGCCGACTTGAATATACGAACCCATTTCTCCTTTGATTACATTATGTAACGTTTTTGAGCTTTTTGAGTTCAAATTTATAAATATAAAGATTGTGAAAGTATTATCTATTCTTTACCCAAAAATCCTCTTAAAATTACTAGACTTATTGCACATTTTATGCTGCGGTTGCTAATTCTATGAAAATATCAATTAATCGCGATCGCATTCAGCAAAAAGCCCTAGAGTTGGGATTTCACAAAGTGGGAATCGCCTCAGCAGACGCGGATGTCGATATAGAAAAACAAAGATTGCAAGCTTGGCTGGACAAGGGTTATCAGGCGGATATGGCCTGGATGGCTAACCCGAAACGGTCCGATATTCGATCGCTCATGCCAGAAGTCAAGTCATTAATATGTGTTGCCATTAACTACTACACGCCCCACCAGCGCCCCGAAAACTCCCTGTTGGAGGGGGGGGACGGTGCAGCCCTAGAATATGCTAAGATTTCTCGCTACGGTTGGGGGCGGGATTATCACAGAATTTTACACAAAAAACTGAAAATTTTGGCAAATTGGGTGCGATCGCAAAGCGAGGGAATTGAAGCGCGCTATTATGCTGATACCGGGCCGGTTCAGGATAAAATGTGGGCGCAGCGTGCAGGAATTGGCTGGATTGCCAAAAATGGTAATTTAATTTCGCGAGAATACGGTTCTTGGGTATTTTTGGGCGAAATCTTGACTAATTTGGAGTTAGCGCCGGATGCTCCCCATACTGAACATTGCGGTAGTTGTACTCGCTGCATTGAGGCGTGTCCGACGGCGGCTATTACTGAGCCTTTTGTCGTGAATGCCGATCGGTGCATAGCTTATCATACGATCGAGAATCGAGCCGAAAAACTCCCCGACGAAATTGCATCTAATTTACAAGGTTGGGTTGCCGGTTGCGATATTTGTCAAGATGTTTGTCCTTGGAATCAGCGTTTTGCAAAACCAACAGATGTTACAGAATTTGAGCCTTATCCTGAAAATATAGCGCCGACACTTGCAGAATTAGCCGACATTTCCGACGAAGAATGGAACCGCAGATTTACAGCTTCGGCGCTGCGGCGAATTAAACCTGAAATGCTGCGTAGAAATGCCAAAGCAAATCAAATTAATAGTGATTAGTCCTTAGTCAGTGGTCATTAGAGCTAATATATTAGACAAGATTGTACTCATTTACCAATTATCTTGAAATGCCTCTGCGTTTATCTCTGTTTATTCGGCTTACATCTGCGATTTATGTATCAATGAACGATTTATGCAATCTTGTCTGTTATATTCTAGAATGCAGTAAATTATCCCCATATAAAATATAAAATAGTATGATTCTCTATTCCTTATTTGCTGTTGTCCAATGACCAAAGTAATTATTTTTGATTTTGACGGTACTTTAGCAGATACAATCGATATTCTTTTGAGCATCACCAACCGTTTGTCAGCAGAATTCGGCTTTAAGCCTGCGACAAAAGAGGAAGTAGCTCAACTGAGCAATTTAACTTCTTGGCAAATCCTGAAGTATTCTGGCATTTCCCTCTTCAAATTCCCGCTGCTGATTAGAAAATTGAGAGCAGAGTTACGCAGTGAAATTTCAGACGTTCAATTATTTCCGGGAATTAAAGAAGTTTTGCTGGAGTTGAAAAAACGGGGGTTTCAACTGGGCATTATCACATCTAATTCCAGAGAAAATGTCTTAGCGGCGCTGGAAAATAACAATTTGCAAGATATTTTTACGTTTATTTACTCAGGTTCAACTTTCGGGAAACATAAAGTTATTAATAAATGGCTCAAAAAAGAAAAAATCAATCCTAAAGAAGTCTTTTATGTGGGAGATGAGATTAGAGATATAGACGCTGCTAGAAAAACGGGAATTAAAATAATTGCTGTAGGTTGGGGTTTTAATTCTCAGGAGGTTTTGGCCCTACACCATCCCGATTTTTTGATTGAACGTCCCCAGCAATTGATCGAGATTATGAGTAATCTGGGAGGAGTGTAAAGTGTTGTAAATAAATACTTCCAAATTTAAAGTAGTAAAAACTTTATGTCAGAACCGATTGAAAAAATGAATGGAGGCTGATATAAATGTGAAGGAGAAAGATTTACTCGATCGCTCAAATAAAGAGGAACAGTATTATGTCAGCATTTGAAACTTTCTTAACTTTTAGCTTGGCTTCCACTTGCGCGGTAGCCACTTTGGCAACTTGGTTGCGTTTCACCAATCCGCCTTCTGTTAAACGCAACTAATTGTATTATTGTTTGAATTTGGTATGAGAAACCGGGTTTCTTCGACTTTGGGTGATTCCCAGAAACCCGGTTTCTCTGGATTTTTTTGCAACCCAGCAGATATTTTATGAGAAACCGGGTTTCTTAGACTTTGCGTCATTCCCAGAAACCCGGTTTCTCTGGATTTTTTTGCAACCAGCAGATATTTTATGAGAAACCGGGTTTCTTAGACTTTGCGTCATTCCCAGAAACCCGGTTTCTGTCGATTTTTTTGCCACCAGCAGATATTTTATGAGAAACCGGGTTTCTTAGACTTTGCGTCATTCCCAGAAACCCGGTTTCTGTCGATTTTTTTTGCCACCAGCAGATATTTTATGAGAAACCGGGTTTCTTAGACTTTGCAGACTTTGGGTGATTCCCAGAAACCCGGTTTCTCTCGATTTTTTTTGCAACCCAGCAGATATTTTATGAGAAACCGGGTTTCTTAGACTTTGCGTCATTCCCAGAAACCCGGTTTCTCTGGATTTTTTTGCAACCCAGCAGATATTTTATGAGAAACCGGGTTTCTTAGACTTTGCGTCATTCCCAGCAGAAAGAAAGAATAATTTTTTAATCTCCTTCGCCCCGTTTAAGTGCTGCTAAAACGGCTTGCTGGCTAACTGCTTGGTAAATTTTACTAAAATGCTGCTTGATTGCGTCAGATGCGGGGGAAGATTTGCTAGCTGTTTGTTTGCCGTCGGTGGCGAGGGGAATCGGGCCTAGAATATCTAAGACTGTTTCGCTGCTGGGCGGCGGCACGATTACTACTAAAGATGATTCTAACTGCTGGTTGTATTCCCAAAAGCGATCGACCTTCGGCAATTTAGAATTCGCAGTCGGGGAATTTTTGCCGGAGTTGAGTTGAGAATTTTCCTCTCCTTGGGTGCCCCGTGTCTGACGGAGTGCTGTCAAGATTTGCTCTTTGGTTCTTCCCCGCAGTTGAAAAAGTACAAAGGGGTCTTCTCCGAAGCGATCGCCCAATAAGTAGTATACTGCACTGATGTGCTTGCAAGGATTTTTGGGGTCGGGACAGCTACAGCGCGATCGAATATCAGATAAACTTAACGGAAATAGCGTTTTTCCCGCCGCTGCAAATACATCCTCAATATTGTGAGGCATTTCTCCTGCTAATAATTTAGCTGAAAAAACTGCCCTTTGCGACATATTTTCAATCACATAATCCCAATCTTCATCGCTCAATGTATCGAGTCCTAAAGAAACTTGATAGGGTTTGGGGTCTGTTCCTTGAACGATAGCAATTACTTCTTGGTTGGGGAATTTAATGCTGAGAACTTTACCTTCGCGCGCGTATTGCCAGCCGCGTTCTAAACGCTTTTTGAAGCGGTAGGTATTGATTAAATCGAGCCACTGTTGTGTCCACCATTCTCTGTCAATCATTTATTTGGGAATTGGGAATTGGGCATCGGGCATTGGGCATTGGTAATTGGGATGCTGGAGTCAGAAAGGAAAAAACAGCTATCCGTGTATCCGTGACATCCGTGTCGTGCTGTTGGGAATTGGTAATTAATCATATTATTCTTCTTCGGTTTCTATAATAGCATTGCGATCGAGAATTAGTAAATTGCGAAGTTGGTCTGTGTCGAGTTCGGTGAGCCAGTTTTCGCCGGCGCTGACTACTTGTTCGGCTAGAGCTTTTTTACTTTCGATCATATCGTGAATTTTCTCCTCTAGCGTACCCGTGCAGACAAATTTGTGTACTTGTACGTTCCTGGTTTGGCCGATGCGAAATACGCGGTCAGTTGCCTGATTTTCTACTGCGGGATTCCACCACCTGTCATAGTGGAAAACGTGGGTTGCTCTGGTTAAGTTCAGACCTGTACCGCCCGCTTTTAAAGATAATATCATAATCGGCGGGCCTTGCGGATCGTGTTGGAAGCGATCGATCATTTCTTCCCGCTGCTGTTGCTTAATTCCGCCGTACAAAAACAAAACTTCTCGCCCTAAATGCTTTTCTAGATGCGGTTTTAGGAGTTTTCCCCATTCGGCAAATTGAGTAAAAATCAAAGCCCGATCGCCCTCAGCGACAACCTCTTCCAACATTTCCACCAACCGCTGCAATTTACCCGATTCCTGACTCTTAATCTCCAATTCTTTCGGGTTTTGTTTAGCTGTCAAAAGAGCTGGATGGTTGCAAAGTTGCTTGAGTTTTACCAGCAAAGCCAGAATCATACCCCGGCGCTGAATACCTTCGGCTGACTCTAAATTAGCGATTGACTCTTCGACTATTTTCTGATATAATGCGGCCTGGCCAGCAGCCAGACTGCAAAATACAGTCATCTCTTGTTTTTCCGGCAAATCTTGGATGATTTCCTTGTCAGTTTTCAGGCGGCGGAGGATAAAAGGCCGAACGAGCGATCGCAAAGTATGCAATGATTCTCTATCTCCATATTTCTCGATCGGAATAGCAAATCGGCGCTGAAAGAAATTGCGCGGCCCCAAATAGCCGGGATTCAGAAACTCCAAAATTGACCACAATTCTTGCAGTCTATTTTCCACCGGAGTTCCCGTCAGCGCAATTCTAAAATCTGCCTCGATTTGCCGCACCGCCTGCGACTGCTTAGCCTCGGAATTCTTAATATTTTGCGCTTCATCCAAAACCAATCCTTGCCATTTAGTGCTTTGAATTTCCTTCGCATCGCGAAACACCAGCGCGTAACTTGTAATTATTAAATCCTTCCCCTTAATTGCGGCCGCAAATGCTTTGCCTTTAGCGCGTTTGTCTCCGTGGTGTAGCAATACTTTCAGCGTCGGCCCAAATTTCTTGACTTCCCGCTCCCAATTGCCCAATACCGATGTCGGACAAACCAATAATGTCGGCGCTTCTAGAGAATTTTGTTCTTGCAAGTGCAGGAGGAAAGCAATTAGCTCGATCGACTTTCCCAAACCCATATCGTCCGCGAGACAAGCACCCAAACCCCAGCGTTCTAAGAATGCTAACCAGCCAACTCCCAACGCTTGATAAGGCCGCAATTCTCCTCGGAAACTAGCTGGAGTTGCGATCGCACTTACCGCCTGATTGTCGCTTAAAGTATTCAACAATTCCTGAAGTTTACCCGTAGCCTCAAAATTCACCACAGGCAACTTTTCAATAGTCTGAGAATCACCCGAAGCCAAGCGCAAAGCATCCTCCAAAGAAAGAGTCATTTGCTCTTTGCGACTAGCAAAAAAAGTTTTAGCAGCCTTCACATCGGTTGCGCGCAACTCCACCCACTCGCCGTTAATTTCCACCAAAGGCGAATTCAAAGCCACCAATCTGTCAAATTCTGCCTTAGAAATGCGCTGTCCGCCGATCGTCAATTCCCACTTAAAATTTAACAGACTTTGCAAACCCAACCCCCCCTTGCCCCCCCTTACTAAGGGGGGGTTAGTTTCTCCAGCGCCCCCCCTTACTAAGGGGGGGTTAGTTTCTCCAGCGCCCCCCCTTACTAAGGGGGGGTTAGTTTCTCCAGCGCCCCCCCTTACTAAGGGGGGGTTAGTTTCTCCAGCGCCCCCCCTTAGTAAGGGGGGGTTAGTTTCTCCAGCGCCCCCCCTTACTAAGGGGGGGTTAGTTTCTCC